>SKNI01000523.1 GCA_007120615.1 Myxococcales bacterium
AGACCGGTGAGATTTTCTCAATGAGAGCGTCGCGGTACTTGTGGAAGTTTGGAATCTGGCCGTTGTGACCAAAGATCCAATTTCCAAATTGAAAGGGGTGAGAGTTGATGATCGAGAGATTCCCCACGGTCGCTTTTCTCAGGTGCGCCAGCACCGTCTCTGACGCCACAATTCCCGAAACCCTGCGAAACAGAGTATCCGATACCGCCGAAGAGACGCTCTTGACCACGTGGGGAAATCCCTCCACGTAATAGGCCACGCCCCACCCATCGGGATGGGCCTCGCTCTGATGCATCAGCGCATTTTCAGCGCTCACCAGGCTGCGGTGAACCTGACTGGAGATGACCGAACGAAATCCGAATAGTCGACACATATACTCTTTCCCTGGCAGTGGAACGCTTTACAATCCAGCCGTTCCACAGGTTATCACGACGTCGCTCTTCTGTCTCATCCGCGTGATCTCTACCCGTCAAACTCCGCGATCGCCCGGGCAATGGCATCCTGCTGTTCCCGATAATTCCACGCCGCCCGCGGGGGATCGTTGAACAGAATCGAAAACGCCACCATCCGTCCGGACTTCGTCTCCACATACCCACTCAGCGCCGAGACGTCGCGCAGCGTGCCGGTCTTGCCGCGAAGATTGCGGTTGGTCAGGCCCCGATCCAGGCGGTGACGAAGGGTACCGTCTACTCCGGCGATCGCCAGCGACGAGATGAACTCCGGGCCGTACTCGTGATGGCGCATTCTTCGCAACAAAGAGACGAATTGCCTGGGGCTGACCAGATTTCCGTCGTAGAGACCACTACCGTTATGAAGCGTAAAAGCCCCCTGGCTCATTCCATTCTTTCGAAGCGACTCCGTGGCCCGGCTCCGTGCCAGATCCCAGGTCGACGGCTCTTCATCGACCACCCCCAACAGGCGCAGCAACTGCTCGGCGATGAAATTATTGCTCCACTTATTCATCGCCGAGATCGCGTTCATCAGGGGCTGAGAATTGTGCACATAGAGCCGCTCGCGCTCCTGTGGGGTCTTACCGGCGCGCACTTCTCCGTCAAATTCGATCCCCATCATATTCATGGCCTCCGCCATCACGGCGCCCGCAAAGGCCGGGGGGTTGTCGATTCTACGCCGCTGCGACACCGACCGGGCGTTGACCCCCAGGGTGCCGGTGACCGTAATCTGAGTTCGACTGCCCTGGGGCTCGGCGGTCACCGAAAGGCGCGACAGACTCCCCCGCACCGTTCGCGCCCGATTGACCACTCGCACATGATTTTGAGGCGGGTCCAGACGCACCGTCGGGGCCGCTCCGATCGTATCACCGGGACTTATCGTCGCCGTCACCGCGTTGAAGTTTACCGATACCGCGCCGATATCGGGCCGCCAGGCCGCATCCGAGGGCCGCAGATCGAAGCCCGGTGGCATATAAGCCCCCTCAAAGAGCGCGTCGTCCACCACCAGGTCCCCCTCGATCGCGGTGATCCCCTGCATCCGAAGTTCACCGGCCCAGCTCAAGACGTCTTTAAAGAGCAAAAACGCCTCGCCTTCTCCTCGTAGATATAGATTCTGGATCGTCGTATCGCTTCGCCGATCGGTATATAGGGTCGTCGACATCGTATGCTCCGGGCCCAGCAGATCCAGCACTGCTGCCGCCGTCAGCAATTTGATATTGCTCGCCGGATTCATCGGTCGATCCGCTTCCCGGCTGTACAAGACCCTCCCGCTGCTGACGTCCTCCACATGAATGCCCACCGTCGTGCGGCCCATCTCAGAGTCCATCAAAATCGCGTTGATCGCAGCCTCCAGGGCCGGCTCGTTTCGATCATCTCGAACCCCGTCAAACCCCCCTCGATCCGTGGATTGCTGCCCCTCTACGGCCGAGACCTCTTCGCCATCATCAGCTCCCGCGTCGATCCCCACAAAGAGCATGATCACCACAACCATTGCGATGGGCCACACCTTCTTTCGTCGTCTCTCTGGCGCTTTCGTCATTTTTGTTTTGCATCCCGGTTGCAGGTTTTACTTATTCTTTCTTCTCGTCTTCCAAGTCGTCGTCTTCTTCGTCTTCTCGTTCGCCCACAGACACTCTTTCATCATTTAGGCCCTTTTCAACTTTTCGTCGCCGAAAATCGAGCCCTACTCGAACCACCACTACCAGCACGATCAAGATCCCGATGGCCAGCGAAAAAAGTGCCCACCCCAGCGTTACCCCCGAATAAATCTCCATCTCACCGTTCATTGAACTCTCTTCAACTCTTTTTTCGCCAGGTCCAAAAGACTTTCACCCGGGCACACTCCTTTCCGTCCTCTCGGCGACCGATGACTTCCAGCGTTCGGTCCACTCGCTCCGACGTCGCGGCGGCTTCGGCAAATCCACTGGCCACCACATCGCCGTCGACACACTCAAAGGTCACCGTCGACCGCGCCGGCTTAACGAAGTCCGCCTCCACTCCCCGAACGATAAAGGAGATAGTATCCCGCCGGGCCGCTTCGTGAAATAAGACCAGACACCCCGTCGTCGCCTCCGCGGCCATCACCGACGCCGCAAAATACATGGTCCCGAAGATATTGCGATTTCGCCAGGCAAAGGGAATCTCGATCCGACAATGGTCGGCGTCCAGTTCTTTGACCCGCGGGCTGACCATGGCCAGAAGCGGCATTCTCGTCCATAATAACCCCTGAAAGAGCGGCTTCGTGCGCATCGCCCGGGACAACAGACGTGCTTTCAAGGCCCGTCGCCCTCCGATAGAATCCTTGGTAGCGGTTTTGGTCTTCGACATCGGGGTCCTCGTTTTAAAGTCTGGTCATCGCGTCGAAAGTACGTCGACGCCCGTCGCCACTTCGATTATACACAAGGTGTCTTTCTACGCATCGTCGACTTGCAGTGATCTTTTGTTATGAGCGTTCCACAACGCAAACTCGGTCGCTACGAACTGCTCCGCCGCCTGGCGATCGGCGGGATGGGAGAGATCTACCTCGCCCGCACCCGCGGCGCCGGAGGCTTTGAGAAGCAAGTCATCATCAAGACCATCCTTCCTCACCTGGCCGCCGAAGACGAATTCGTCACCAAATTCCTCGACGAAGGGCGCATCGTCGTCCAGTTGACCCACGGCAATATCGTCCCCGTCTTCGATATGGGAGAGGAAGACGGCGAGTATTTTATCGCCATGGAGTACGTCCCGGGATTAGATGTGCGGGCGATCTTGAAGCGACTCTCCGCTCGCGACGAGCAACTCCCCGTCGAATTGGCCCTCTATATCGGCTGCGAAGTCTGCAAGGGACTGGGCTACGCACACCGAAAAGTCGGCTCCGACGGCGAAGCTCTCTCCATTGTTCACCGCGACGTAAGCCCCTCCAACGTTCTGGTCTCCCAGGAGGGCGAAGTAAAAATCATCGACTTCGGCATCGCCCGGGCCACCAATAAATTATCCCAGACCGCAAGCGGCGCCATCCAGGGCAAATGCTGCTATATGAGCCCCGAACAGGCCCGTGGTCAGCCCCTGGATGCCCGAAGTGATATTTTTTCCGCCGGCGTTCTCCTCTATGAGATGCTCACCCTGACCCGGCCCTTTGAGGGGCGCTCCGATCTGGAGAGCCTCGAATTGGTCCGGGTCTGCGACGTCGATCCTCCCGGCATTCTTCGACCGGAGATCTCCGAGGAGATCGACGCCATCGTCACCAAAGCCATGGCCCCTGATCCCGACGATCGCTACCAGATCATCGATGATCTCTATGTCGATCTTCAGCACGAGCTCTACCGCCTGGGCCACACCGTCACCAGCCACCACCTGGCCGGCTGTCTGAAGGCCGTCTTCGCCGACGACTCTGCCGAGGAGCCCTTCGCCGGCAAACCGGCCAACCTCGACGAGGCCCTGGAGTTGGAGTTGTCCCGTATGGCCGGTGATCACACCCCGTCCCATGCGTCCAATAACTCCCTCGGCCACGCCAGGACCGCCGCCCCCGGCGGAAATACCCGCACCATCGCCCCGACGCCCACCCCGGCGACTCCGTCGTATCGACTCGATCAGGACGACCCCGACTCTTCTACTTCAGCACCGTCCGCGGCAGACGAGGAATCCGAGACCGGCGCTGACGAGCCCCCTCCCGAAAGCCTTCGACCCCGCGTTCGTCCCACTCACTGGGCCATCGTCGCCTCCCTGATCATCCTGGCCTCGCTGGCCATCCTATTCGGGCCCCGCCTGGCCACCGACCAGCAGGGCACCCTGGAGTTGGCCACCGACCCCGCAGGGGCCCAGATCCACCTCGACGGCGAAGAGTTGGCCGGGCGACGAACCCCGGAGACCCTCCAATTGGAGCCGGGAAATTACCGGGTAGAATTGACCCTCGACGAGTTTCGCCCCCGCCGGTTCCGAGTCGACATCGCCGCCGGTGAGACCATCATCCTCGACGAAGACGACCTTCGCCTGGTCCCCGAATCCCGGCCACCTCGCACTTTTTCCGTGATAGCGGAGCCGGAAGAGGCCGAGCTCTTAGCCGACGGCGAGCCCCTGGGGTCCTCCCCGGCAGAAGTCACCCTGGAACCCGGCGAAGTGGTCAACCTCTCCGCCCAGGCTCCCGACTGCTCCCCGGTCTTTTACACCATCTCCTACGGACACCAGCGAAAAGAGATCCACCTGACCCTCCAATGTACTTCTGAGGACTCCGATCCCGAGCCGGAAGTAGCGCGACGACCCGTCGTCACCCAGCATGATCCCCGCGCCCGACGGGAGGTGCGTCGGGTCCTCATCAGCTCCGAGCCTCCCGGCGCCGATATCCTCATCGATGATAACTCCATCGGCCAGGCCCCTCTCTACGTCCAACTCCGGGAGAACGAGTCCACCGTCATCGAGGCCCGCAGCGACGGATTTATCACCGGTCGCTCCGTGACCCGGGCCCGAGATCTCCAGCAAAACCGTATCGAATTCACCCTCGAAGAGCGCCCCCGGGGCTGCTTGAACTTTCGCTCCGTCTATCCGGCCAATAACGAGATCGCCATCAACGGCCAGTGGCTCGACGGCCGTCATATGGCCCTCAAACAGCATCCTCTTCCTGCCGGCACCAACACCATCACCGTGCGCCATCCGGAGAGCGGCAAAGAAGAGGACTTCGTGGTCGATGTCGACCCCGGAACCGACTGCAAAGTCCTGACCGTCTGGGAACGGGACCATCCATCCGATCCCTGAGCTTGTTCACCGGGCCATCCATCGCTATGGTGTTTTCGCTATCCTAAGCATTGCGATTTTTGAGTATTTTTTTGCCTCCACGACGAGTTCTTTATGAGTGACGTCACCCGAACCATCTTCCTTGACGGGGGAGATGAAGAACTTCAGCTGCAACGCTATCGACTCCGCGTCATAAGCGGTGAGAACGAAGGTCATGAAATCACCTGCGATGAGGCCAGCGTGACCCTCGGCAGCGCGCCGACCAATCGCCTGGTCCTCGATGATTCCGCCGTCAGCCGGGTGCATGCCACCATCGATGTCGATGAAACCGGCTATTTACTCAGCGATCGAGACTCCAAAAACGGGGTCTTCGTCAACGGCCTCCAGATTCGACAAGTCTATCTTCAGGACAAGACCTCTTTTGAGATCGGAGATTCGACGATTCGCTTTGAGCTCACCGACGAAAAGACCGAGGTTCGCTTCTCGGGGCAAGAGAAATTCGGAAAATTACTGGGCCAGAGCCGCCCGATGCGCGAGATCTTCGCCATGCTCGAGCGGGTCTCCCCCACCGACGCCACCGTCCTCATCGAAGGGGAGTCGGGAACCGGAAAAGAACTGGCCGCCGACGCCATCCACGAGCACAGCCCCCGAAAAGACGGGCCCCTGATCGTCCTGGACTGCTCCGCCATTCCCCGGGATCTCATCGAGTCGGAGCTCTTCGGCCACGTCAAAGGCGCCTTCACCGGCGCCACCGGTTCTCGCAAAGGGGCCTTTGAAGCTGCCCGCGGCGGGACCCTCTTTCTCGATGAACTCGGAGAGTTGGCCACCGATCTTCAGCCCAAATTGCTCCGAGCTCTGGAGAAGCGTGAGATCAAGCCCGTCGGCAGCAATCAGACCATCAAAACCGACGTTCGGATCATCGCCGCCACCAATCGAAACCTCCTCCATGAGGTTCGAGAGGGCAATTTTCGCGAAGATCTCTACTACCGCTTCGCCGTGATCCGAATCCAACTTCCTCCTCTTCGCGATCGACCCGACGATATCCCCCTTCTGGTGGAGCACTTTCTTCACCTGGCCAACGCCCGCACCGGCCGCGACGATATCGATATCGCCTACAAGACCATGGAGAAGCTCAAACGCCACCGATGGCCCGGAAACGTCCGGGAGCTCAAAAACTTCATCGACCGCGCCGTCCTTTTGACCCAGGGCGACAATATCGAGACCCGCTTTCTCACCCCCTCCGAGCCCAGCCCCGCCGGCGTCCCCGAATCCATCGAGGACTCGGCGCTCCCCATGGTGGAAACCGCCCTGGAGGAAAACCTCCCCTTTAAAGACGCCAAAAACCGCCTCATCGAGCAATTCGAAAAAGAATATTGGAGCCGCCTTCTGGAGCGTACCGACGGGAACGTCTCCAAAGCCGCCCGCATCGCCGGCGTCCACCGAAAGAGCGTCGAATATATCCTCAAAAAGCTCGATCTGACCCGTAAAGATCTGGGCATCGAATAGAGTCTATGTCTTCCACTCTAATTTGCGTCCCGACGTACAATGAAGCCGGCAACCTGGAGGCCATCTCCCGGGCCATTCTGGAGCTCAATCCCGATGTCCACATTCTGGTCATCGACGATAATTCTCCCGACGGAACCGGCCGCATCGCCGACGAATTAAGCGAGCAAGACCCTCGAATCTTCGTCCTTCATCGAACCGAAAAAGAGGGCCTTGGCAAAGCCTATATCGCAGGCTTTCGCTGGGCTCTGGCCCGCGACTACGAGCGCGTCGTCGAGATGGACGCCGACTTCAGCCACCGCCCCGAAGATCTCGTCGAAATCCTGACCCAACTGAACCACTTCGACGTGGTCATCGGCTCGCGCTACGTCGCCGGCGGCGCCACCGAAAATTGGGGACTCTTTCGACGCCTGCTCTCTCGAGGAGGCGGCTTCTACGCCCGCCTGCTCCTGGGATTAGATATCCGCGATCTCACCGCCGGCTTCGTCGGCTGGCGCCGCGAGGTCCTCGAGACCCTGGCCCTCGACGACGTCGAAGCCTCGGGCTACGTCTTTCAGATCGAGCTCAAATACCGGGCCCACCGGAAGGGATTTCGCATTTTGGAGGTCCCGATCATCTTTCCCGATCGTGTTGTGGGGGACTCCAAGATGACGCCGGATATCGCGTTGGAGGCGCTGACCAGTCTCTGGAAGATTCGGTTGAAGTAGATCGGTGCTCGGTGATCGGTGATCGGTGATCGAGATCGAAAGAACCCGCGTACGCCCTCCCCACGGCCGTAGTTTCAGGCCGAAGGGGAGGTGAGCCGAAGGCTCGGAGGGGACCCACCAAGAACCCGAAGCGGTCCCTGCGTCAACACTTATCGGCCGATAACTCCAGCTCGTCACGGTGTTCACTAAACGCCTCCAGCGCGAGCGTTGTGCCTTCTTCGAAAGTTCGATTGAAGTGATAATCTGCCAGCAATTGTCGATAATGTCCCAGAGATTCTTTGGGCTCATACGTCGCCAACTCCCCCTCCACTAGACTATGCGCTGTGAGCACATCGAAGAATAACGCCCTCCGCTCTTCGATGCCTCCAATGGGGGGATGAATATACTCCGTTAATTTCTCTACATCCTCATCGGTCCAGGAGTTCCCGGAAGGCATCGCCACAACGCAACGTTTTTCTTCTATATTCTGTTCAGGACTGTCGCATCCCAAAAGGGCGAGCACAATTACGCTGATAAAATACCTCTTATAGTTCACTTTTCACCTCTGAGTACCCCGGCGAACCGGGGATGAGCCCAAATTTAGCAAGCAATCAGGCAGCGCCCTATTCTATCGATTAGAAGCCCCCAATATATTCTTCGTCCTTCTCTTCATATACTTTATGACAGGCTTCACAAACCGCTATGCTTTCTTCATTGTCAATTATATCTCGACATACGGAGACATCACGAAAGTCGGTATATCCTTCAGGAATCCCATCTGGAAACAAATAAAATAGGCCAGGTATCATAAATTCCCACGAACCATCCTCTACCTCGCGGCCGAAATATACCGGCGGAGGGTCGTAGGTGTCTCCACCACCATCAGAAGCCCTTCTGAAGCGACAATAAAACCCATAAGGACCTTCTTCTTCGATACATTCACCGTCCGAATCAAGAGAGTCGGTGCTAAAGATTAGCGCGCTCTCCGCAAGACATTCGGAATGATCATCGCAGGTATGGCGGTCACCCTCCCCAGTCAATCTAATATTATTGCAATTAACCTTTTCTATCTCACCTGTCTCTTCTGTGTCCTCTGTGTGCCCTGTCTCTCCTGCATCTTCTGTGGCTTCTGTATCGTCTACCTCTTCTTCGCTGGACTCAAACAGACCACATCCTCCCAAGACAAGCGAAATCGCCAAAAGGAATATGACTTTGCATCGAAATAAAGACTTTTAATGGTTCACTTTTCACCTCTGTGTAGCAGCAATTTCGTTGCCTGAATTTAACTCGGTTCGTTATCATCGATCGTTGTCACCTGGCAGAAAAGATTGACCAATTGTGAGTCGCCGGCTGGAACACCATAATTGTTAATTGCTACTTCCGGACAATTTCCAGCTACATCCTCGGTAATGGCAGCCATGTGCTTTGTGTCATAACCCAAATCATGCTGTCCCTGAATAATAGGGCCAGTGCCATCACATACCCCATTGACGGGAGCCCGCAAGCTGATCCTCAATGCAATATCAGCCATATCAACTGTAGGGTCATGGTTCTGCGGGACATTCAACACGCATTTATAATTCACCGAATTTGATGGATTTGGGGTGGAATAGGGCCGCCAGGTATAATCGGGAGATGAATTGTTAAAAGTTCTGCTCGTACGCATCCATCGTCGCATTACTTGAGTTGATCCTGTCTGTAATAATCGGAGCTTTAGGCGACCAAACCCGGAATACCGGTCGCCTCCGAAAGTGGCTCGGAAAGAGGTCCCGTTATAATCATAATGCCATCGATCGGCCATAGAGAGCATTACAGCATGCAGATTCCCAGGACTATTGGCCCAGAGTCTCCCATCGTCGATGAGATAATCTTTTACCGTCAGTGCTGCCCCACTCACGATGGGTGCTGCATAACTGGAGCCGAAGGCTTGTCCTGAATCAACAACCCCGAAATGCCGAAATGCCGAAATGCCGATGGTCATTAGTTCCGCCCCTTAATTCTTTACTTGGGAATTAGTGAATTTTAGTGTTGCAGGTCGAAGATTAGCAGATCATTCGAGATGATTCAAACGATGAGATGAGATGTTTAGTGGGTCTAACCGGA
>SKNI01000192.1 GCA_007120615.1 Myxococcales bacterium
CAGGGCGGTGGAGAAGAAGACGTCAAAGCTCACCATATCGGGTTCGTTAAGGAGAACTCCGTCATAGACCATCGCTGCCAGGTCTTCGACGCTCTTTTGCACCACACCGAAGAGCCATAATTGCTTAAAGGCCACCATTCCGATGCGCAGAGCGGCCTGGTCGACCTGCTTCTGGTTGAGAAAGATGCTGAAGGTGTGTCGATCTTCGGCGTAGGTGGGCCGCAGATCGGTGAGGCCTTCAAAGAGAGCCTGCTCATCGGGGTTGAGCAAGGAATGGGGCACTCCTTCGATGAGCGAGAGAGTGGGCCGCTCACGTAAGGCGTGGGCCTTTTGCTGAAGGTTGTGAGTAATGGAGTGGCCCACCTGAAAGAGAGTGCGAAGAGCGATGGTCTCCAGGGCTCGATGAGCCGCTTTGTCGTCGGCCCGGGAGATAAACTCCAGCCCCAGGCTCAAAAATCCGGTGGTTCGACGAACCACCTCTCGGCCGGTCTCCAACTCTCCCGGCTCGATCCCGTCGGCCACCATGGTTCGGTTGTTCAAAGAGGCCAGTTCGGCGCTGATTCGCTGGACCAGGTGGGAGTCGGTGATGGAGTCCAGGATGCGAAAGAAGTAGAATTCTTCGTCGATATTGTCGGTGACCACCGCGGGTATATCGAGGGTCTCGGGAGGGGTGAGCGAGGGTTTGGCTTCCAACTCTCCCTCGTCCCAACGCTGACGGACCTGGACCGGATCCAGCACGGCGTAGATGCCCATCGCCTCGGTGCGCTCCACAAAGCCAAATTCCTCGAGGCGACTGGTTCGAAATTTAAAGGCGGTCTCTTCCATCTGCGAGGTCAACTCCCAGCGAACCGCTTCAAAGAGCGCCCAGGCAAGACCCTGGTCGACGTGGTAGAGGCGGTCCACGAGCGCTCGCAGAAGGGCGGCGGTGTCTTCGTCTTCCGGATAGGCCAGAGCGTAGGCGCCGTCGGGACTCAACTGGGTGTATTCGGGCATATTATCGGGGATCTCGCCCTCTTCGACGAGGTCGATGGCCAGGAAGTTCTTCTTGAAGAATAGTGCGGTGACCTCCGGGTCCATATCTCGGATGGCGCGGTGAAAATGCTCATCGTCGGCATCGGCCACGAGGACTGCCATCCAGGCGGCCATCCGGTGGGTGTCGATGCGATCTTTTTTCCAGCAATCGAGGTCTACAAAGATCTGAAGCTGGTCGGGGCTGGCGTAGGGGATAAGATCCATGCCCTGGTCAAACCCGGCTTCTTTGATGAGGCGAAAGAAGGTGTGGGGATTGAGGGTCTTGATATGGTCTTCGATATCGTCGCGCTCCAGGAGGGCGTCGATCTGTTCGACGGGATGTCCCGGAGGGAGCGCCGACTCAAGGCGGGCGAACGGGCCCGGAGAGGGGCGGCGTTCGGCCAGGTCGACGACTTTCTTCTCTTGTTCAACCATCGAGTTCTCCAGATTCTGCCTGGGCGATTCGTTCGTCGATGAGAGCCAGGGTCTCGGAGACGCCGTAGAGATGGATAAAGGTTCCCAGTCGGGGGCCCTGATCCTGGCCGAGGAGCATGCGGTACATGGATTTGAACCATTTGCCCAATTTGATGCCGTTGTCTTTTCCGGCCTGGTAGGTGGCCGATTGTAATTGTTCGGGGTCATTGCCCTGATAGGAGGCCAGAAACTCCCGAAGTTGCCGCACGCCGACCATGACCTCTTCGTCGGGCAGTTCGAATTCTTTGGTGGGCAAGACGAAGTCTCGATAGTAGCGAAGGGCGCGGTCGATGAGGTCGTTGAGAATTCGGGCGTCGTTGTCGACGCTTTCGTCGTAGCGACGCAGGTAATCCCACACAATCTCTCGGTCATCGGTGTTGAGCACGTTCACCAGATTGAGGATCATGGAGTAGGAGATCTCACATTGGTAGGAGACGTCTTCGCCGGCATCGATGCGGTCGGCTTCGATGAATTGGACCGGACTGTCGAGCTTTTCGGTCTCGTCCTCGGAGCGCCCGAATTTAGTGAGGGCTTCCAGGTATTGGTCGGTGGAGCGGGGAATGGTCTCGAAGAAGAGGCGCTTTGCCTTTCCGCGCTTTCGGTAGATATACCAGGCCAGGCTTTCCAGAGTTCCGTATTGGAGCCACTCATCGATGGTGAGGCCGGTGCCTTTGCTCTTGGAGATTTTGGCGCCATTTTCGTCGAGGAAGTGCTCGTAAAACATACCGGCGGGAGGCTCTCCTCCGAGAATTTTGACGATTTCTGAGGAGAGTTCGGCGGAGTCGATCAAGTCTTTTCCGTACATCTCATAATCGACCCCCAGCACATACCACCGCATCGCCCAGTCGACCTTCCAGCCCACTTTGACGTTTCCGTCGGTGACAGCGACAGTGCTTTCGTGGCCGCAGGCGTCGGCGCCGCGAAAGGACTGGTCGCAGACATAGGAGAGGGTTCCGTCTTCGGGATGGACGTCGGTGACGCGGGTATTGTTGACCTTGCCGCAATTCTCACAGACCGCAAAGAAGGGGCTCCACTCATCGCGGTTTGGATTTCTCAGGGTAGGAATGATGACGTTTCGAACTTCATCGTAGCACTCCAGAATCCGAAGGAGACCTTTGTTGAACACCCCGCTTCGATATTGCTCCTGGGAGGAGACGAACTCGTAGTCGAACTCAAAAGAGTCCAGAAAGGAGCGCAATTTGGCGTTCATATAGCCCGAGAAGCTCTCCTCTTCGCCGTATGGATCGGGGATGTCACAGAGAGGCTTTCCCAGATGCTTGGCGAGCATATCGGGGTTGGGCATATTCTGCGGAACTTTGCGAAGCCCGTCCATATCGTCGCTGAAGGCGACCAGCCGGGTGGGGCGGTCGCTCAATTTTGAGAAAGCTCGCTGTACCCAGGCGGTGCGGGCGACCTCGGAGAAGGTGCCGATATGGGGGAGGCCGCTGGGGCCGAAGCCGGTTTCAAAGAGTACCGGTTTATCGCCCTTCTCGGAGTCAATTCGGTCCAGGTGCTCCAAAATCTCGCGGGCTTCTTGATAAGGCCAGGCAGTCAGCTCTTCGGACATGCTTTCTCCAGGTTTATCTACAATTAGGTTGAGAGAAGGTTGGCGCAGGGCGCCAGAAATACCGTTGGGGCGCGCACTCTAGTGGTGAGCCGGGGACAATGCAACAGCGCCAGGAGAATACACATTCCTGGGGGGCCGGTTTTGATGAAGAGCAGATAGCCTCAGGGCCATTGAATACCCTGGGGGTCGCGAAAAAGTGCGAAAGGGCTGATGTCGCTGAGTCTGGTAGCCGCGGTGGCGAGCATCAGGAGGCGGTCCACGCCGAGGGCGACCCCCGACGACGGGGGGATGCCCCATTCCATGGCAGCCAGGAAGGCTTCCGGAATGGGGAGCTCATCGAGGCCAAGGGCTCGGCGGGACTCATTTCCCTCCTCAAAACGGGCTCGTTGCTCCACGGGGTCGGTCAGCTCGCCGAAGCCGTTGGCCAACTCCACTCCATCGATATAGAGCTCGAAGCGCTCGGCGACCCGGGGATCGCAGGAGTGGCGTCGGGCCAGAATTGCCAGGGGAGCCGGCCAGTGGGTGACGAAGACGGCGCCCTGTTTTTTAAGAAATGGATCGAGGTGAGCGACGGTGAGGGCGAAGAAGAGCTCGTCCCACCGGGAGACCTCAAGTGCTCGGGTGGAGAGCAAATTTCGGTCGGCGATCTGGCGGTGAAGAGATTCGGCGTCGAGGGCCTCCAGAATGTCGAATCCACAGGATCGTTGGACGACCTCCTGCATTGTGATTCGGCGGATGGGAGTCGCGAGGGTTCGACCGGGCTTGATGATATGTAGAACCGACTTCACCAGTGCTTCGACGTCGTCGATGATCGCGTCCAGCTCCTCCCAGGGGCGGTACCACTCCAGAAGGGTGAATTCCGGGTTATGGAGGTCGGTGACCTCTCCGTTTCTCCAGACCTTGGTCAGTTGGTAGATCGGGCCGCTTCCGGCTGCAAGGAGCCGCTTCATCTCCAACTCCGGAGAGGTATGCAGGTAGGCGGTCCGGGTTTCGGGTCCTTCGAATGTCGCTTTCACCGGTTCCAGGTGGGGGTCACACCCGGGGGCCAGAACCCAGGCCGGCGTTTCCACCTCCAGAAAGTCGCGGTGATGAAAATAGTCGTGAATCAGACGGTTGGTCTCATCGCGGGCGTTGAGCGCACGAACGAGGGGAAAATCGCGTCTCGTGACCCAGGACGGTGCGTCGGCGGTGGGGCGATGGATAGAGGTGAGAGTTCGGGCGAAAAACGCGTCTCCCTTTCGGTAGCCTTCGACCTGAACCAACTCTCCGGGCATCACATCTTCGGACCCGGCAACGTCTGGACAATGAAGGAGAAGACGGGTGTGGGCATTATAGAGCTCCAGCTGAATCGGGGTGTTCGAAGGGCTCCCGTCGCGTTGATTGACTCGTCCGCCGGTAGCGACCTCTTTGTTTTCAGGAAGCTGATGAAGCGGAGTGGTTCGCATGAGAAATCCAATGGGGAAAACCCGTAATGTCGAGGGGTGTTGTACAAATGCGGTCGATGCATTAGTCTGTCGCGCAAATAGCAGTTTGTTGAAGAAAGTCGGGACGTACCACCGTAAGCCGAGAAGATCCGTCGGTATCGGGCGCCGAACCACCTTATCTACTTACAAGGAGTGATGATCAATGGCAAAAGACTTTAAAAACCTCGTGGAAATTCTGGAGCATAGCACCGAGAAATTCAACGATCGGCCACTTTTCGGCACCAAGAAGGAAGGCCAATATCAGTGGACCACCTACGGAGAGTTTGGCGAATTGGTGACCCAATTCCGTGGGGCTCTGGCTACGATGGGCGTGGAGCCGGCTAATGGCGATGTGGTGGCGGTCATCGCAAATAATAGGGTCGAGTGGGCTGTCGGAGCGTATGCGACCTATAGTCTGGGTGCTAAATATTGCCCGATGTACGAAGCCCAGCAGGCAAAAGACTGGGAGTATATTCTCACCGATAGCGGCGCCAAAGTCGTCCTGGTGGCCAATCAATTGATCTACGACCAGGTCACACCGTTTATCGACAAGATCGATAGCCTGGAGCGGGTGGTCTATTTTGATGGACCCGCCGACTCGGAAGATGCTTTTCAGACGCTTCTGGAGCATGGCAAGAAGAATCCCATCGACGCATATCACGCCGAGCCCGATGAGTTATGCGGGTTTATCTATACGTCGGGCACCACGGGCAACCCCAAGGGTGTGCTCTTGAGCCACAGCAACCTGACGAGCAACGTCAACGGGATTCAAACCCTGCTGGACATCGGCCCCGATGATGTGAGCCTCTCCTTTCTTCCCTGGGCTCACAGCTTCGGGCAGGTCGTTGAGCTTCACGGACTCTTTTCGATGGGCTCGGCCCTGGGAATCGTCGAAGACGTCAGCACGATCATCGAAAACCTGGCAGAAGTAAGACCGACCCTTCTATTCAGCGTTCCTCGTATCTTCAACCGCATCTATGATGGGGTTCATAAGAAGATGGAAGAAGGCGGAGGGCTCAAGAAGTTCCTCTTCGAGAAGGGCATGGCCAATGCTGAAAAGGTTCGAAAAGAGCTAGATGAGAAAGGGTCGGTCGGTGGTTTTACTCAGACCATGAACAATTTCTACGACGGGCTGGTCTTCTCCAAGGTCCGGGATCGATTTGGCGGCCGATTGCGCTATGCTTTTAGCGGCGGCGCGGCGCTGAGCCCGGAGGTGGCGCGATTTATCGACAACCTCAATATCACGGTTTATGAAGGCTACGGTCTCACCGAAACCTCACCGATCGCCACGGTTAACTACCCGGGCAATCGTCGAATCGGAAGTGTTGGAAAGCCTCTTCCCGGCGTAGAGATCACGATCGAAGACGCCGAAGGATATCCCGAGGGAACCGGCGAAATCTGTGTGAGTGGACCCAATGTAATGCAGGGCTATCACAATCTTCCGGAGAAGACCGCGGAGGTCATCGACGAAGATGGCAAGTTTCACACCGGCGATCTGGGTCGAGTCGACGAAGACGGATTTTTGTGGATTCTCGGCCGGGTCAAAGAGCAGTATAAATTGGAAAACGGCAAATACGTGGTGCCCGGTCCCATTGAAGAGCAGTTGAAGTTGTCGCCCTTCATCAATCAGGTCATGATCGAGGGCACCAATCAGCGCTACAACGCAGCTCTGATCGTGGTCGACGAAGAGTCGTTGAACAGCTGGGCCAAGAAAAACGGTATTCCCAGCGAAGGACTCCTGGAGAACGAGAAAGTGATGAAACTTTACCGCGATGAGATCGAGCGTGTCAGCGGTCCGATCAAGGGCTACGAGAAGCCCAAGAAGTTCGCCCTTCTCGATGAAGAGTGGACCCCGGAAAACGATATGCTCACCCCGACGTTGAAGTTGAAGCGTCGCGTCGTTATGGAGAAGTACGGCGACCTCGTGGAGAGCCTCTTTGCCAAAGATAGCGCGGCAGCCTGAAGAGTAGGCTGCCTATAAGAGATGCCCGAAGTGGTTTTCCCACTTCGGGCATTTTTTTGTAAGGGTTATAGCTTCGGTCGAAGTGCTTCCACCGTTTCCAACGCCTTTTTTTCGGCGGGGTCGAGATCATGCTCGCCGAAGATGGCGCTTTTTTCACGGGCCCGTCTGGCGAGGCTGAGGGTCTGCAGATCGTTGTGTCGGCGGCTGTCGGTGGCGTCGTCGATATCGGCGCGGGAGGTAGAGCGTTCTGGGTCGAAGCGTCCGTGAGAGTCGATATAGATAAGGGAGTCCACATCGCCAAGGTGAAGGGTCTCGATGATATCGCTCAAGCCCTGGAGTTCGTCGGCGATTCGAAGGTGGAGGATGGTGGTGATGGAGCCGTCAGTGGTGGAGACGAGGTGGCGTCCCAGTCGGTCGATGATCTGAGGCAGCCCGAAGGCAGGAGCCGAGAGGTCCGGTGGCTCATAGCCGGTCTGGCGAAGTCGTGGGAGGTCGACGAGGGCAACCGACGTACCACTGTGGCGAAGGACGGCACCCAGGGCGATGACGATCTGAAGGGCGGCGATATTATCGTAGTGGGAAGCACTCGGATCGATGCGAAAGACTTTCGTTTCGGGGGCCGGGCGAACGTCGGATGAGGTCGCCAGCAAGGAGGTGGCCGGCTCGATCTGGGCCAGCGTTCGGCTGGCCAGGCGGGAGAAGAGTTCGACGTCATCGGCGGCGTTGATGATGAGGTTGACTCCGCCGCGAGCGATGGGGGCCAGGGTGTCGAGGGCATCGAGTCCAAGGCCCAGCGCCGGGCGTTTTCCGTCGAGCTCCATCATTTTTGGGGCGTCGGGCCACAGGATAATATCGCCCTGTTGGAGGGGACGAAAGAGATCAGCCCCTGTGGTAAGAGATTCGCTCTGAGGCCTGGCAAAGCCGGCGGGCTTGTGGGTCGGCCGGATCGGTGTGCCGGTCTGGATCCAGTCCGGGGCGCCGGGAAGCCAGAGGTCGATTCGACGAGCACCGCTGTGTCGCTCGACGACGGCGAAACACGTCTCTTCGGTCTCGGATTCAATGGCGACCGCCGATCCCAGAGCCGGGATGTCGTCACCGCAAAATGCGCTCAGATGATCGCCGTCGACCGATTCTACCTTCGGTGTCGGGGTTTGGTAGCCTTGAATACTCTCTTCATCGATCACGGGGGACTCCGATTATTCTTTGCCAAGATCAACGAGCCACCCGAATTCGGCGAGCAATTCTTCGCCGACGATCTCAAGGGCATCGATATTGGGGTGAAGGAGTTCAGCGATGGGAGCGAAGTCGCGAAAGCCGCCGGCGTCGGGCCCGTCTGTAAAAATAGTGGGATCGAGCACGGTGATGTCGAGCCCCTCAACGGTTTGCTCCAGGACCCGCAATTCGGCGATGATCAGCTGGTAATCAGCTTTTCTTCGATCCGCTTTGAGGGTCCAGATGGGCATCAATCCTCGAGTTGTTCGGCCAACTCGGCGGTCAATTCTTCGGTGGAAGGGAGCACACCGTCTTCGCGGGTCTCCAGGCGTTCTTCGGCCCACTCGCGAAGGCTCTTGGCCTTATCATCCAGGGCTTGCTCCAAAAATTCGAGGCCCAAAAACTTCTCGCCCAGGATATAGGCTCGCTTGCGGACCGCGGTATCGGGGAGGTTAGCGGCCTTTCGAAGAAGCCCAAGTCGGGTCTCTTCTTTGATTTTATCCCAGCGCTCGTTGAGCAGATCGAGAGCGCCACTGGCTACGTGATCGCCGCCGTGGCCCCGAACGGTGTTGGGTTTGAGCAGGCGCTTGAGCAATTCGAGAGGATCTTTTCCGAGCCTCGCCAGCCAGACCACGGCCAGTCGTCGGACTCCACCGGGGAGAAATCGAATCGAGAGGCGATCTTGTTCCTGATCGGTAGTTTCCAGGGGATGCTCATATTCTCCGCGAGGGAAGGGAATGGCCATCTCCACCACGATCTGGCAGACCTCGCGCTTGAGGCTTTTATTGAGGACGTTCATGTCCATGAGGTGATCAAAGATGATACGTCCCTGGTCGCCGATGGCTTCTTTGGCGGTGAGGATCATCAAGATCAACTCGATCATCTCTTCGCGCTCGATCTGGGGGTCTTTAAAGACTCCGTCACAGGCGGGGAGGATGAATTCGGTGGGCTCCACATAGTTGTCAGTCAGTCGTGGAAGCCAGATCAGGCCCTTTCGCAGCCCCAGATAGTCGTCGTGACTCAAGAGCCCGGCGTTAGCGAGCCAGGCGGTGAGCTGAAAGATCCCCGGTCCCGGCTCCTGGCCGCGGTCGAGGTGCATATTGATCTGGAGTACGGCGTGGCAGAGCTTCTCTTTGACGTGGGCCGAGATCCCGTCCGCTCCGACGACACGCTGTGCAAAGAGCCCCAGATAATAGGGATATTGCAGATAGCGCCAGAGTCGCTCCTCGGAGCCAGTGCCCCCGGGATAATCGGTTCCGGTGGCCAGCGACGAAGTGGCCATATCGATCAGGCGCGGAACTTCTTCGTCCGTGGCGTCGAGATGGCGTTTTAAAAAAATCGTCGTGTTCAAGAGACTTCCTTAACGTTGTGGAATAACGACAATCAAAATATGGCGAGATGACAGGCGATCTAGCAGGTAGAGAGCCGTGCCCATGCACACCGTTGCCCGATACAACGGCTCGGGGCGGCGAATTATTCGCGGGCACCCCGCTGATTGGAGCCTCAAGATCGGGCCTTCCTCGGAACGCCTCACATAACACGGCGTCGAGGGGATGACAACTGTGACGGAAGCTGTAAGGGTGGGTGGAGCCATGTGGGGCGGGCGATTGCGGGCAGTCCGGGATTGTGGGTGTGACATGGGCATTCGAGGGTGGGTATTTGAAGGCTGGATTATACCCCTTGCAGTAAGACGTATGGAAGTTTTAGTGGACCGTGATAGGTTATCTTCCTAAAGA
>SKNI01000045.1 GCA_007120615.1 Myxococcales bacterium
CATACTGAGTCCTTAGCTTCTTGCCGTTGCCTGCGTCTCAAATGCGGCAACGAATATCCTTCGAGTCCCGTCGGAGGTCCCGAACTCTTCGAAGGCGGTGACCAGCCGTTCATCGACGGGGTTAACAGCGCTACAACCTTAGGGATGGCAGCGCCCTGATAATACTACCCTATTCATATCGTCAAAACCGTTGTGTGGCAATCTTCTGACTCCGAAATCCAATTCCTTATCCTATGACGATCCTCGGAACTGGGCTTCGAACCTCAGAAGTTCGGGTTGTGTCGGACTGCTTCCCAGGTAGCGCTAAAGGGCGAAGATCCGCCTCCATCGCCCTGAATCACACCTTCATAAAGGCCGTGATCGATTCGGTCGACGATCCCGTTGGAGGTCTCTTCCACCAGGCGTCCTTCTCCACCGAGTCTGAGCCCCATATCGAATTCCAGGCTGTTGATCAGAATATCGGCAAATCCAAATAGCGTGGAGACCGCCGTATTGCAGACACTCTCTACAGTGCTCGCCTCCAGACAATAGCTATAGGCGCAGATTTCCCCGTCGGGGAGCAGCGTCGCGGCCAGACTGTCGCAGCCTATCCAGTACGCAAAGGCCTCCGACAT
This sequence comes from Myxococcales bacterium, assembly GCA_007120615.1. Classification (GTDB taxonomy): domain Bacteria; phylum Myxococcota_A; class Bradymonadia; order Bradymonadales; family Bradymonadaceae; genus SKNI01. The sequence continues at coordinate 615 of SKNI01000045.1, forward strand.
GGAGTTCGCATTTCCATCGGTGACCGTGGGTATGATCACCTCGTTGATCACGTAGATGATCAAACGTCCATAGCGCAGGCTCACCGGATGCTGATCGATTTGAAGTTGATCGTAGGCCACAACTCGACCGGTCCAGTTGGAGCTGAGCACCCCGAGATCCGCAAAGGTACCATCGGAATCGGGCAATATTTCGATCGCTCCACACTCCGGCCCGTCCGATGGTCCACAATCCCAACGCCAATATAAGGTGAGACCGAGCCAATTATCCTGTCCTCTAAATTCGAAGTCCGACGCCAGCTTTCCGATTGACAGTTCACTGTGGACCTGGAGGTTGGCGATGACATCGCGCAAGTCCCGCCCGGCGTCCCGAATTTGAACCAGGGCTTCGTTATTCTCGATGAAGTTGTTGATCATATTCTGGAATGTGGCGTCCAGTCCCGTTGCGCTCAAAAAGAGGTCCAGCGTGGAGCTGATAATGCCACCCACCAGGTTGCCGATTAAGGCAATGATTTCGTTATAAATGGCCACACCGGGATTATCGAAGACATCCAGAACGCGCACAATCGCCGCTCCAATCGCTCCGCTATCGGCGATGGCATCGGTGAAATCCCAGTGACTGATCACATCGTAGATTCCCGACGGGTTCAATGGGATCAGCTGAAGAACCATCTCTACATTGGTCACCTCTTCGTGCTGTACCAGCAACGACCCTACACATCCTCCGGCAGCAATCTGACCGTGCTCACCTCGAGCGATCGCGGTCACCGTGTACCGGTTGCGGGTTCCGAGACCGTCAAATTCTAACGTCGTTTCGGTAAATGGTGAGTAGGCCTCATCTAAGACGCTCTCTTCTTGTTGACCGTAGGGATTAAACTGGTCGCACCGAAATCGGTCCTCCCGATAAACTCGCACATCGATATCGCTCAAGGTCATGATCGAGGGCGCGGCGTTGATTAAATCCACTGCGATCATACCAACTTCCGTCGGCAGCGACGTCAATTCGAAATCTACGGCGTTAGAAGATGGGTTATCAGCTCGAAGCCCCCAGGTTCCCATTTCGGTACCGAAGTACACGGTGATCTCTGCTTCGCCATCGTCGCCGGTGAACGCGGCCCGCGACGACAGCGACGGAAGGTTTTCTTCCTCCTCATCGGCCAGAAGCGCAAAGCTCACCTCCCGGTTTGCCACCGGTTCGCTGGTGTCTCGCTCATAGAGGTAGACCCGAACGGTGATGCCCTCGGTCACCTCGCCTTCCAGACTTCGCGATCCGGCGGGCACCATGAAGTATTCATCGGTCACTCGCGGACCGGTGTAATCATCGTCGTATTCTTCATCCGTCAAGCCGGACTGACTACACGCCGTCAACACGCTCAAAAGAAGAATAAAAAATAGCCCGGCAATACTTCGCCATCGAAGTCGACTCGAAGTCATCTGGCGCCTCATTCAAAAAAGGTTCATTCAATCGTCGCAATTTACAATTCACGTCCCAATAAAATAGCACCCCAGGTTGTTAAAATCAATTAACCTGCAAGTTATCAAGAAGGAGCTACAACGCAAAAAAGCTCACCCCCTTGACCGTCGGGGTGAGCTTTTTTAGATGACCGAAAATTTTGTATGTGGCTTAGTTAAAGCCGCCTTCATCGGGGGCCAGAATGCTAATTCCGACAAACGTGCCGATGCTGACAAGGCTGACACCGGTGATCGTAGCCACCGTCTTCCAGGTGCTGAACTCCCGGACTTCCGCTCCGTCCACTTGATCGAGCTGCACCAGCAAATCGTATTCCGGTGAAACCAGCTGGACCTGATCCATGACGAAGTTAAAGGGGGTCACCCGCTGTCGACTTCCGTCGCTGATGAGCACGGTCAGCGCATTCACCGTGGATACGGGAACCCGAGTGCAACCGGTGGCTTCATCAATACGGCTCTTCTGCTTTTGCTTAGGCTCGGCCGCCATTCCATCCGTTGCGGTCTCTTCCGCCCCTTCCTCGCCATCGGCCTCGGCCAATAACACTCCCTGACTTTGCAGCGAGCGATAAGCCACCGAGCCTTCTGGGCAATCGGCGAGCACTTCCACCACCTCCACTCGCTCCACGGAGCTTTCCAGCTTCGCCAGCTCGTTCTTATCGATGGTATACGAATTATAGCAGCCGATTTGGGTCGCCAGAGCGACCATTCCTACTGCCAACAATTTGATGTTCCGAAGAGACATTTACACCCTCACGTTCGTGTGCCAGACTTCGCGGCAACCCAGCGAGTCCATTCCGACGAAGAACCCTAAAGCAATCACTCCCCCTTACGCAACTGCAAATGAACCTTTTTCCTCGATTTTCCCGAAACCTGCTTCCCTTCGTCGTTGTCCTCGCCACTTTTCTGGCCTTCTCGCCAGCGGTGATGGCCGAAGACGCTCCCGATGTCTACGAATATCCGTTCAACGGCTCCTTTACCGAATTCTCTTTGCGCGGTGGACCGGTCCTGGATCTCGGTGAGGTGGGCACCCCATTTACTCTGGACGCCGGTTTTCGCAACTCTTTCCCCTTCTATCTGGGCGACCATCGAATCTCCTATCGATTCACCACCGCCGCCGGCGCCGAGCCCTCTGCCCAGATCCACAGTCTCCACGCAGCCCTGGCACTTCATCCGCTCTATCTGGCTCTACTATCACGAGGAATCTTCAGCCATTTTCTGGCCTCCCTTCACCTGGAATTGGGGTTCGGCCCACAGCTCGGATTAGTCGCGGCCCACGGTGAGCAGAGCTCACAGAGTGGATTCGGATTCGCCGGCAGTGTCGGGGCGGGCTTCGACGTTCCCCTGACTAACGCCAATGCCGGCCAGGCCCTCTGGCTCAACTTTCTCTACCGACGAACCTGGACCACGGTGAGCTTCGAAGGAGAGGGTTTCGGCGAAGGCCTCCATGACCACGGATTTTTCCTTGGCCTGGGCTGGCGCATCAATGGTACAATCTGGCGTGACTAGACGTGTCAACGTTACGCCAAAGAATAATAAAAACAACCGCTTATCGACCTACTATCACGTGACAAACGCCATGGATAAGGCTCTCTTTCGATCTGCCGTACTCGTCTCAACGGTGACCCTTTTCGCCGCCACTGCTCATGCCGAGGTCTCGGACCCGACGGCGGGAATCATCCCCACGATCGAGTGCGATTCGCCGACCTGCATGGACGCCGCCAGCGCGTTTTCACGCAACGAATATGTAGAGGCAGCACAGCTCTTCACCCACTATTTTGAGCAACTCCCGGCAGACGACGACTCCGCCGGGGTCTGGCTCGTCCAGGCGGCGTTTGCCCATCATCGAGCCGAAGATTGGGATGAAGCCGCCCGCTTATACCGACAGGCCGCCGACAAACTAACCTCTCTTCAAGATTATCTCCTCACTCAGGCCGTTAGAACCTCGCTGGAGGGTGACGGCGATGACGAGATCTTCGAGAAAGCCCTTCAGAGCGACGCCCTGGGCGCCGGGTACGAAGACGGATATCTGCTCAAGGCTCGCGTTCAGTCTCGACTGCGGGGCAGCCTCGATCATCAGGCCATCGAGTCTGCGCTGACCCATAATGATATCGAATCGGTCTGTCCCTGGCTGCTCGCCCGATTGGTGGAGAATGCCGAGGACGAGTCGGTGGCACCACTTTTGGATCTGGCTCACGCTCATTGTGTCGATCGAGATCTGGACGACGCCTTCGGGCAGCTCTCTTTTGACCCCGCCGCCACTGCGCGGCTCCATCGAGCCCTTCGACTTTTTCGGGCTGTGCGATTTCCCGATGCGTTGGCCCAACTCGACGCCATCGAGGACGGGTCGCTCTCTGAAGTCGACCAGTGCAAAGCCGACTTTCGCCGCGCCAGAAGTCACTTTCGCCTCCGACAATACCAGTCCGCTGAGGATATCTACCGAGAAATCGTCGATCGCTGCACCGACGAGGCCAACGAGGACGAGCGGGTTAGAAGCCTCTACGCCGTGGGCAACCGACTCTATCACCGGGCCGCCGGCAATGCCGCGCATCGCTCCGAGCGCCTCGATGAATCGGAGCGCTATTTCACCCGACTCTTCGAAGAATATCCCTATCGCAGCCACGCCGACGACGCCCTCTTCTTTCTGGCCCGTATCGAGCGACAGCGAGACGAAGCGGACCGGGACCGGGAAAAAGAGTTGCTCGTCCAGGCCCTGGAGAAATATCCCCACGAAGATATGATCCACGAGATGGCCTGGGAGGTCTTTGAGCCCCTTTTTCGCGGCGGAGAGTACCGCCAGTTTATCGACGGCGTCACCGCCCTGCCCCTCCCCGACTGGGATCACCAATATTTCAGCCAGGGGCGCCTGGAGTATTTCGTGGGACTCGCCCACGCCCGCCTCGACGACATCGACTCCGCTGAACGGTACTGGCAACTGGCATGGGTGAAGTACCCCTTCAGTTTTTATGGATATACTGCCCACCTTCGGCTGGTAGAAAATCAGCGTCAACCGGAGCCCCTTCGACAGGTGGAGAGAGCCACCTCGGTGGACTGGTTTGACGAGAGCTTCCAGGGCACTGGCGGCGACATCCTGGCGCGCGTCGGCCACCTTGAGGGGGCCTGTGATTTCGAATCTGCCCGACTCTCCTCGATGGACGCCACCCGCAGCGATCGCTGGCGCCTGGCGGCTCTGTGTCACGAGGCGGGCCGCTATCCGGTCAGCCATAATATCGCCCGACGCCAGATCTCCGGTCGCCCCTGGTCGGTCCCGCTGGACGGCCGCCTCGTGCGCTGGCATGTCGCCTGGCCCGACCCCTTCGGAGCGCAACTGGCTTCTGCTGTAGCCGAATTCGGTCCTCAGGAGCATAACCGCCGAATTCACCCGGGCCTGCCGAGCGCCATCATGCGCGAGGAGTCGGCCTTCATCGAAGACGTCGTATCCTGGGCCGGGGCCATCGGCTTGATGCAATTGATGCCCGCCACCGCCCGCGACCACGATGATGTCATCGACGGCATCGCCTCCCCTGATCGTCTCAAGAGCGCCGAGGTTAATATCCCCGTTGGAATCGATCACATCGCCGCCCTCTCCCGCCGATTTGAAGGCCACCCCGTCTTAATCACCGCTGCCTATAATGCCGGAGGCGGTCGTATCGACGGCTGGTTGCGCCGTCAACCGGAAGACGAAATCGCTCTCTGGGTCGAGAATATCCCCTTCTTAGAGACCAGAAATTACACCAAGCGGGTCATCGGCTCTTATGCAGCTTATCAATTTCTGAGAGGAGAAACGGAACTCGATGATCGAATTCTGCTGCCCGCCAGATAACTCGGGGATCTGCCGATCAAAAGAATTGTCCCGCTCCAAAGCTAAACCCTGGACCGTCGGCCCCCAGGATGGGTAGCGCGTAATCAAACCGCAGTACGATCCCCGAGATCGTCGGCGAGATAATGCGCACACCAAGACCGGTGGTGGCGGCGGTAAGATCCAGGATGCTATCGGCGAATTGAGTTACCCCCACCGCATCGACGAAGAACGCGTTCTGCACGATGATCCACGAGTTCTCTACTGTGGGGATCCGATACTCCAGGTTACTCCTCCACATATGAGGCCCCCTGTAGCGCATATCGACGGTGCCCCGGATCGCGTCGAGCCCGCCTGCCGTGAATTGAAGATGCTCCGACTCCAGGCTGCTAAAGCCCATCATCGCCCGAAACGCCAGGGTGCTTTTTCTCGGAAGGTCTACAAAATGACGTAGCGATATCGTCAGTCGTTGGGATCGGGGAGAGACGTCTCCGAAGTGAAAAAACTGGGTAAGTTGAGTATTTAGATCCGTCCCGAAGTAGCGGTACCCGTCCCGGTCCAGCCGGCCAAAAGTTACGCCCCCTCCCACCTGCAGGGTTTGCATTGAACCGGGCACTCCGCCGCGCTCCTCCTGGGCTATTTGTCGGGCCTCGCTGACATTGCTAAAGGAAAACGTATCCGCCGAGAAGCTGGTATTTACGCTGGCGCGAAGCCAACTCCTCCACTCTTTGCTGAGGCTCAGCCCACCGCGGCGACGGGTCAGCAGATACCCGCCCTCAAGACTCCCGTCCCCATCGTAAAAGGTCTGCATTCGATTGTTGAAGGCACCGTCGACGGAGAATTGCTGACGTCGGTCGAGGAACCGGGGGTCCCGAAAAAAGAGGGAGAACGAATTGGTCTCTCCCAGTCGAGAGTAGCTTCCACCGGCTTTGAGATAACTCCCCAACACGTTGATATCCTGCAGTCCCAGTTGCAGAAGAAAGGTCTCACCGCCGGAACCGAATCGAAAACTCGGTGCCAGCGTCCACCTCTCGTCCACCCGGAGCTTGAGCAGACGCCCCTGGGACTGAATTTCATCGCTATTTTCCCCATGGGCCGAGATCTGCTGGTCCAATAACTCGTACTCCACCCGGTGAAAGAGCCCGGTATTGCGCAGACGTTGAACGCTCTTCTCCACCTCGTCTTCGGAGGTGATATCCCCTTCGACGAATATCAATTCTCGTTCCACCACCTGTCGACGAGTTCTCAGCAACCCCTCGATCAAGATGGCATCGACCCGAATACACTCCCCACAGAACTCCCCGACGGCTCCCGGCTCTTCGGAGTTACCCGCCGATTCTTCAGCTGCAGCGATCGCACTCCACGACAGAAGAGCGAAGAGGATCACCGTGATTTTGCACGCCCCGCTGGTACTAATCATTTTCCCGTTCTTCTTCCAATTCATAGCGGGCGACCTTACGGATGAGATTTCGCCTGGACACTCCCAGCTCTCGGGCGGTCTGTGACTTATTCCAGCCCGTGCGCTGGAGCCCTTCGAAGATCATCTTGCGCTCCACGATTTCAATCGCCTCCGGCAATTCATAGCCCTCAAAGTCCAACGTCGGCTCCGGCTCGTCGGCTTCCGCCATCTTTGTGCTTAGCCATTGAGAGCCGATCTCGGGCTCATCTCCGGACATGATCACCAGACGTTCGATCTCGTTTTCCAACTCCCGAACGTTGCCGGGCCAATCGTGATGAGAGAGTTTTCGAAGACACTCCAAGCTCAAGTCCTTCTCTTTTTTGCCATGGCGTCGGGCCGAGGCATTTACGAAGTGACGGGCCAGAAATTCCACATCTCCATCTCGATCGCGCAGCGCCGGAATCGCCAGCTTGATCACCCGGATTCGAAAGTAGAGATCTCGGCGAAATTCCCGTTGCCGGACCATCTCCTCAAGGTTTCGATTCGTCGCACACAGAACCCGTACATCGACGTTTCGAACCTCCGTATCTCCCACAGGAAGAAAGGTGCCTTCCTGCAGCACTCTCAGCAATTTGGTTTGAAGAGAATGCTCCATATCTCCGATCTCATCGAGGAGCAGCGTGCCCCCGTCGGCGGCCTCGAAGAGACCTTTTCGGTCTCGATGAGCACCGGAGAAGGCGCCCTTGACGTGGCCGAAGAGTTCACTGGCGATCAGATCAGCGGGAATGGCGGCGCAGTTGACCGCGATAAACGGTCGCTCCCGCCGTCGGCTCAGTCGGTGAATTGCCTGGGCTACCAACTCCTTGCCGGTTCCGTTTTCCCCGGCAATTAAAATCGTAGAATTGGTGCGGGCGACTTTTTCAATATTTCGAAAGAGCTTCTTCATCTCCTTGCTCTTTCCCAGCATTCCACAAAATCGAGTGGCTGACTCTTCGACCATCGACGGCGCTCGTCGAACCAGCTCTTCGGTCAGATGACTGGCCATTGACGTCGCCAGGCGATCGAGCCATCGCCGCTCTTCTCGATGCAATTGTACGATCGTCGGCCCGTCGTCCCCGTCATCGATGGCCTCCCGGAGATGTTCGGGCAACACCACCCGAATGGCCTCTACACCATCGGCCGCCTTCTCCGCAGCGATGAATCCGGCCACCACCAATCCCCCTTTTAGTTCCTCTTGGAAGTAGATCGGCACGATATGGGCACAGAACCCCGGCGTCGTCTCCACACGAATACTCTCGTTGGACTTCGCCGCTTTCTCCTCGGTGAGAGCTGTCGTCCAGGCTTCTCGGGTTTGAACCATAGAAGCCCGACTCTCATCTTCTCCCCAACGGGCATCGGTTCGCACGAAATGATCGAAGACCGTATTCCTCGCCGAATCGCTCGGTGTCAGGTCGACCATCTCCCCGTCCGGGGTCAACGCAAACACCCGCACCCCCAGGTGACGACGCATCACCTGCGTGATGAGTTGAATCCCCTCATTGAGACTGAGCGCATTCCAGTCTACGATTCCATCCGAACTGTTCATAACTTCCCGGTGGACTGCTCTAAAATTTCCAGCGACCCTTTTTCGGCTCGACTATAACAGGTAGATCACTTTCATAATACCATGAAGCGATGATACACCGTTGTCGAAACCCCATTCTTGGTGAGGCTCCTCAATGACACAACCTGCAGATGCTCCCGTTCAAAAGAAAGGATGTGGCCCGGTTCTGGTCACATTGATCTCGTTATTTTGTCTGACCCTCGGCCTTCTAACAGGAGCGGGTGGACTCTTCGCATTCCTTTATTTTTCGGACTCCGGCGTAGAACAGTTGGGGCTCTCTGAACCTGTACCAGCCGCCGTGGCTCCCACTCCCGTCGCCGATGCGCCAGTTGCCGGCGATGACGACGAAGACGTCTATGCTCTGGCCTTTCCCATCCAGGAGACCATTCAGATTCAGGGCGAGATC
>SKNI01000176.1 GCA_007120615.1 Myxococcales bacterium
GCCGAACTCATCGTAATGGTCCACCCCACCAGTGCGATCACTGATACAGCCGCGACCCGTTGTGCCAGACGGTCATACATCCCTAAGACCTCGATTGATGACGAGCATCGATTTCGACGTTTCACTCACTCAAGCTCCGGAAGATCTCCGTCCTCGAGCTCGTCGATATTCAGCTCCACCATGCTCACATGACAGACGCCTGTGGGACGATCCTCATGAGCGGTCAGGGCGCTTCCACCTCGATAAGAACGCACCGTCACGATTGTTGTCTGCCCTTCCCCCGCCGTAAACTGGCAGGAAAACCGTAGATCGAACTCATAGCCCCGGGCATAGGAGAACACTCCGTACCCGCTACCTCGAAGCCCCAGGCTAACCGATATGGTGTGGGTTCCCGGCGCCATGGGCCCGTTAAATACCTGCAATTCTTCTCGGCCGTTGAGCTCTGCGGGGTCCACCGAGCTAAACACTCGGGCTCCGTCCACGCTGAAGATGGCCCTTTCCATATTATAGCCCCGACCCAGATCGTTTTCGAAGGTCACGATCGCCCGGCTTCCGGCCAGGTTTTCGGCGAGCACCGTCTCTTTGAGAAGGACGATGCGACTCTTGGAGCGAAAGACCCGCTCTTTCAAATCATCGATCTGCGTTTCCAACTCTCGCACCCGCAGATCGTAGACCTCTTCCGGGTCTTCTCCATCGGGTACATCCATCCCTTCAATACGACTGGTATCCATTCGAGACTGAAGAGATTCTTCGGTGCCGGGATAATCCGTCCGCAGGGGTCGGCCGCCGGGACCTTCGATGACTTCTCCATCATCGCCGATTTCTTCGACCGCCGAGGCTTGCTCTGCCGAGGAATCTTCGTCCTCAGCGCTGGCTTCTTCACCACCATCGGAGGTCACCGTGGCATCGTCATCGGTGCCTTCACCTTCCTCCGATGCTTCGGGGTCTGCTTCTTCGGCGACTTCCGTCTCTTCTGCCGGTTCACCTTCGTCGGCCATGACCATCGCCGGCCACCCCCACAAGAGCACCAGCATCAAACAGCCAGGCCAAATTCTGCGTACCATAAACGGCATCCTTCATATCGGTTATCAACGAGCGGGTTCCTCGACCCCACAGATTTGTTTTCAATCCGTTTAGTCGCGTTCGAAAAGCGTACTCGACCTACTATCCAATCTCAAGCGCCCTGCGATTCCTTCGGTTGCTTAGACGATAGAAATATCGTTGGTTATTCAATTTCACTTCCCCGGCATCCTGATGCACAGGTTGGGCCGAGAATTGCCGGTGGTCAAGAAAGCAACCCATTCTCGACATTGACTCAGAGGCATTCGATACGAGAGATTAACGTTTAACACGGTAATAAAAAAGTTCAACCGTGTTTGGGGCTTGCACTTCTTTACAATAAATTTTCGTTTCCCTTCCCGGAGTACCTTGTTTATGGACAATCGCGACTACGCCCGCGTCCTCAGTGAAATCGCTGCCCTCATGCAGATCAAAGGATCGAACCGTTTTCGAATTCGGGCCTTTGAAAATGCGGCTCGCACCGTAGAAACCCAGGCTCAATCCATTGAAGATCTGCTCGACTCCAACGAAATCACGGATTTAAAGGGTATCGGCGATAGCATTGCTCAGGATCTTCGCCAGATTCGGGAGCGGGGCACCTGTGATCTCCACGAATCCCTTCTCGATGACCTCGATCCGGGCCTCCTGGTGATCTTGCGCATTCAGGGATTGGGCCCCAAAAAGGTCAAGGCCATCTACGATGAACTCCAGATCGTCGAGATCGAGACCCTGCGAAAGGCCGCTGAGGCTCAAAAGATCCGAGAATTGCCTGGATTTGGAGCCCGCACCGAAGAGAAGATCCTCTCAGAAATCGAACGACTGGAGCGCGCCGGCGGCCGCATTCCCCTTCCTCGAGCCCGACGAATCGCGGAATCCATCGAAGATCAACTCCGACAACTCGATGGGGTACAAGACATCTCCATCGCCGGCTCACTTCGCCGAGGACGAGAGACCATCGGTGATATTGACCTGGTCATCGCAACCGACGACCCGGCACCGATTCACCAGAAATTTGGCTCTCTTACCGAAGTCGACGACGTTCTGGTAACCGGCGAGACCAAGACCTCCGTGCGATTGCGAAGCGGCGTTCAGGTCGATCTACGAACCGTCAAACCATCCCTCTTCGGAAGCGCCCTGCATTATTTTACGGGCAGCAAAGAACACCACATCACCCTTCGAACCCGCGCCAAACGCCAGGGCCTAAAAATCAGCGAATACGGGGTCTTCTCGCTCGAGAATGAGGACGAACCGATCGCCTCCCGAACCGAAGAGGAGGTCTACGCGGCGCTGGGGCTCGACTATATTCCTCCTGAGCTTCGAGAAGATCGCGACGAGATTGAGCGGGCCGAAAATCACTCTCTGCCCTCGCTTGTGGATCTCGATGACATCCGCGGCGATATCCACATGCATACCACCGAGACCGATGGCAACGCCTCGATTCAAGAGATGGCTCAGGCTGCTGCCGAGCGGGGGTACCAATTTATCGCCATCACCGACCACTCCCAGGATGTTCGTGTGGCCAACGGCATGACCCCGGAGCGATTCGCCGCTCATATCGAGGCGATCAACCAGGTCGACCAGCAGATGCCCGACTTTCGAGTGCTCTCCGGCATCGAGGTCGACATCCTCAAGGACGGCTCCCTCGACATGGATCACGACCTCCTCGCCCGCTGCGACTGGGTCGTGGGAAGTATTCACAGTCATTTTACTCTCTCCCCGGAAGCCATGACCGAGCGATTGTGCACAGCCATCGATACGGGGCTGCTCTCCTGTCTGGGTCATCCCACGGGCCGAATCCTGGGTGGTCGGGACGGCTATGAGTACGATTTCGACGTGGTCATCGAAAAGGCCATTGAGCACGACGTGGCATTTGAGATAAACGGGAGCAGCGGTCGTCTGGACTTGAACGCCGATCGCGCCCGCTACGCACAGCAAAAAGGTGCGCTCATCGTATTGGGCTCCGATGCTCACTCCCAGCGAGGTCTCGACGACCTTCGGTTCGCCGTTCAGCAGGCCCGCCGGGCCGAATTGGGCCCCGAATCCATTCTCAACTCTCTCTCCGCCGAGGAGCTTCTCTCCCGAGTGGGAAAGACACGTAGTTGAACTCCCCCTGAACGGGCACCGTAAACAATCAAGGATCTGGCCATGTTCTGCCACCAATCACCGCTTTTCACTCTCTCCGGGAGTGCGATTCTCTTATTGCTCATCTTATTGATTCCCGCCTGTGAGGAGTCCGGCGAACCCGATCCCCACCAGGCGACCATCGATGAGATGCAGCAAAGAGCGGCAAGTCAGGCCCCCCGAGCGGAGGTAAACTTCGGCTATATCCATCACTTCGATGACACTCTCGATCACCGGCCCTCAGAGCCACTGGTCATCGCCATCGACGACGCCCGCCTTGAGCTCCACCATATCGCACTGGTGACCTCCGCTCTGGAGTTGCATCGGTGCTCGGTCTCCAACGAGCTCACCCGCAGAGTCGGTGCGTGGCTCATCCCCACCGCCCACGCCCATGTTCCCAGCTCTGCGACTCGTCTGGGAACTCCTTATGTCGAAGATCTTCTGGGAACTCCGGAATCGGCCCGAATCGCCGGCGGCATTGCTCCGCCCTTTGGCACCTACTGCGAGCTTCACATCATCCTGGCTCCCGCCGACGATGACGTCATCAACCTCACCGCCATCTCACATAGCGAGATCGAGAATCACACCGTGCTAATCCGGGGCCGCTGGCGAGCCGATGAGAACCAGCCGTGGAGCGACTTTGAGTGGACCGAGGACCGACGCCAGGCCGTGGCCGTCAAACTCATCGATCCCCAGACCGGCCAGTCTCCTTTATCCCTGGAGAATGCCGGCGATCAAACCATGGTGCTGGTTGACAAGACGTTGACCCGGCCCGCAAGTCCAGCAATTCAGATCACCGACGACGGTCCCCAGTTCAAAGATTTCATCGACCAATTGATCGAAACCCTCACCGTCTATCGATATCAATGACTTACCATCACGACCTACGGAACCTGCTATGACCGAAAAAAGAGATACTCCTCGCGCCGCTCCCGACTCCATGGTCGCTCTCATTCCGGTGGCCTGGGAGGCTTCCGAACTCGATGTCTTGCAAGAGGTTCATCCCCAGGTCTGGGCCGAAAACCTCACCGACGGCGTCGATGCCGACGCTCTATGCCTGAAACCGGGATCTACCTTTTATATCGGCGACTGCCCGGCCCCGATCTCCGTTGTGGTCGATGAGCCCATCGAGGAATTGGTCGGACTGGCGGGAGCATCGAAGCACCCCTTTAACCCCACCGAGATGCTCCAACTCGAGGAACACCGTGCCATCTGGCGCTTTACCATGAGCGATATCTCCACCGCTCCTCTGACCCGGGCCCGGGCATTCGCAAGGCTTATCGCCACTGTCGTAGAAGCGGGCGCCCCGGGCGTCTTTTTGCCCTTCTGCGTCCAACTTCACTCCTCGGAGTTGATCCGCCACATCGCCGTCGATCTAAGCCAGCCCCCGGCACTTATCAACCTCTTCGTCAACGCCTGGAATGACGACGAATGGATGGTCTCCCGGGGCCTGACCGTCTTCGGGCTCCCCGAATTGGAGACCCCGGTGACCGGCGGTCTCAACGCGGCCTATTTCCGACTCCTCGATGTCGCCGCCTCCATGCTCACCCTCCAGGAGCCCCATCCCGCCGGCACCCGCATTCAACTCGGCCCGCATATCTACCAAGTCCAACCCGGCCCTCAAGGCCCCTCCGATCCGACCGTCCCCATCTGCGGCGCCTTCGGCAGACACACCCTGACCGAGTCCGGCGACTGAGCTCGATGGGTCTCCAAAGCTCATCAGATTGACACGATATCCTTCGCGGAGTATCCTGATTTCCATCTTAATAGAGCGGTGGTTTTCCACCGTCCCCGTTCCTATTTGTACCGCAGATTCCGCGGACATACGCGATATTCGTTTTGAGGTCCGAAATGCATTCATTCCTGACAGTCCGGCGGTTGATTCTCACTCTAATCCTGGGCTGCGGCCTGATCATTTCCAGCTGCGGCGGTGGTGGTGGCGGCGGAGGAAACGGAAATGAAGTGATCAACCTCCATGTTATCAATGGATATCCCGGCTCCAGTTCAATGACCCTTTATGGGCCTACCGGTCCGATCGTACAGAACCTCGGATTTGGCCTACGGACCGAAGAACCAGTTGCCGTAGATCGAAATATTAGCAACGAATTTATGCTGGTCATCGACGGAGCTCCCCAGCCTATCGACTTTGAGCAAGACCTCTTCTCACTCCACCCCCATGAAACGGGAACCCTCTTTATTAAGCGCCGAACCGGCATCAACTCTGCGGCCTTCACCTTATTTAGGCACGTTCGATCCGTCGCCCCCTCTTGCCGCCTCGTGTTGCACAATTCTCTCTCCGTAAACAACACCGCCGCGACCAATTTCAACTTTCTCGGTGGATGGGACTTCTCCAGTGATATTCGACTGGGAGGCTATAACTCGGCCGCTGAAGATGCGACCTTAAGCTCTCTGGAGAGCCAGTTCCCCGATGAGGACTTCTCTCAGTTGCGACAACGTCGCGATAATATGTTTACCGGGATCAACGCTCACCCCTTCTTTGTCATGGTCCCCGCCAACCTGGAGGAGGACGAAGATATTGAAGGCCTCAAATTTGTATGGATTGGCCCCGAAGACGGCATCGATATCCCCTTCGTCGACTTTCAGGGAGGGGGAGTGCACACTCATCCTAACACCCAGAGATTTATTCGGTGCCTCGAGGAGGTCGCCGAAGGTGCACCGGACGACGACGATGATGATGCCGAGGCGGAACTCGACTTTGACTCCTGTGGCGACAGAAGAACCTTCACCACCCAGATCTTTCGGCCCGACGCCGATGGCGAGGTATTCTATTACCACTATTCTCCCGCCAGCATGGGTCACACCGGTTCGGACAGAAATGTGTGTGATGCATCTCTTCGCATCTTCTCGGACTTCAGCAATATCTTCAGCGGCGACCACGGATACGATGGCTACGAAGATAACGTTCGAATCAACGTGGAGCCCGAATTCAACGTCTCGGATCACTATTTCTTCGTCCTCTTCGGCTATCCCGCAAATCCCGAGATCGCCTTCTGGAGAGCCAGTGATGACTTCGGTGAGCCTCTTCCCGATTATCCCGGATTCTGAGCTTCTGAGAGGCTAAAACCAAAAGCCCCGGCGCCAGAACGCCGGGGCTTTTTTTATGCGCTTTATTAATGACCTAAAATGCCCATCGCTCCTCATCGCCGGTTCGGCCGACGGCCAATAGAAGCTCCGTAGTCTTTCCCCAGCTCATCTGGCCTCGGTGATCAACGGCGATCGCGGCCAGACGGCGCTCTCGTTGACGAGCCTCCTCAATACTCGCACCGACGGCCTCATCCAATGTCATTCCATCCTGCACTCGTACAATAATTCGAGCAGCCAGGGCCTCATCGGTGATGTCTTCTCCAATCCCCGTGCAACTCACCGCTCCATATTCGGTGGCATAATTTCCCGCCACCGTCGCCGAGTCGCTCACCCGTCCCACTCGCTCAAAGCCTCGCCCCCCGGTAGAGGTCGACGCCGCCAGCGCTCCTGTAAAGTCCCGAACCACCACTCCCACCGTCCCCGAGCCCCGATCATCGGGGCCCACTTCGGTGCTCGATGGTGCCGAGACCTGTGCCTGATCATCGCTTCTCTCTTTTCGCCCCTGACGAATCCACTCCTCCAGTCGCCGCGGGACCACCGCATCAAAGAGTGGAAGTCTCATCTCCCGAGCCAGACGCACTGCGCCGACACCATCAAGCACCCGATCTCTGGCCTGCTGAAGATGAACGGCCATAACAGTGGGGTTTTGCACTCTCTCCACATTGATGATCCCGCTGAAGGACTGACGGGTGCCGTCCATAATCGAAGCGCTCATTCGGACCTGTCCGTCGCTCTGAATTGCCGAGCCCAGCCCGGCGTTGAAATGCTCGCAGTCCTCCAGAGCAATGCACCCCTGCCGGGCGATCTCCATTGCCCCGGCCCCCGCGCTAAGCCCCTGCCATAGCCGCTCAATGATCGATGACAAGGCCTCTCGAACGAACTTCTCCCGGGTCTTATCGCTCAGCGCCCGCCCCGCTCCGCCGTGGATGACGATTGTCGGATTCTTCATCTCTCGTCCTTTGTATAGTCATGACCGGCGTTCGCTACACCGGAGGCATCAACTCTTTGGTGATATCGAACCGGTCCCTACATTCGGATTTCAACGCCCCCCTCCTTGCTCTCAGGGCATGGAGGATTCGTCAACCCGAGCAATTTCCATCTCCACGCAGTTGGGAATTGTGTCACATAACACTCGAGGAAATTATGCTCTGGTGGGCTCTCGCTTTTTTCGTCGTCGCAATCATCGCCGCCGTTCTTGGATTTGGCGGGGTGGCAACAGCTGCCGCCGGCATCGCTCAGGTGCTCTTTTATATCGCGCTGGCGCTTTTCGTCATCTTTCTTTTCGTCCATCTCTTCCGAGGAGGCACTGCCGCTGTAACGTAGCATCCGGCCATTGGAGGCTCGGAGGCAACCGTCGGGGCTATTCTCCGGTGGCCCACTCGATCAGCCATTGTCCCACCTCCGGTTGATCGAGGACGCCGCCAAAAGCAGCCTCTCCGGGGCCTGCCGCAAAGAGGGGGACGAAGTTGGCCGATGGAGGACCGACCAGGTCTTTACCGGAGCCGCTGGCCTGCTCCACCATCCAGGTATATTGGAGTGCAATCTTGGGGGGCCTGAAATCTCCCTGGAGGCTGGCGTCGGAGAAGCCCGCTCCGTGGCGAATGGCCTGGGAGTTTACATCCAGCCAGTGGAGTTGGAAATCTCCCCCGCATTGCGCGGCGGCGCCACAAAAGCCGCGGTGAAACCCGTAGTGATTGTCGATCACCGAGAGCGTATAATCATGATCGGTGGTCACCAACACCAGGGTCTCACCGTCGTGGGCAGCGAACTTCAGGGCCGCCTCTACGGCTTCATCAAACTCCTTGAGGGCTTGCATCAGCTCCTGCTCTCGATTGAGCTCCCGTTTCGCCGCTCCCAGTCGAGAGCTTTCTACGAGCAGAAAGAATCCCTCCTCGTCGTTCTGTAGGGTGGTGATCGCCTCGGAGGTGATGTCCGCCAATCGGGGCGGCTCTTCTCCCATCAAGAAGAGATCGGGTTTCTCTGGTGTGCCAACGCCCCAGGCGCTGTGTACGATATATCCCTGGTCCTCAAAGTTCCCTCTGGCCACGTCATCGAGATATTCACTTTCCGCACCGACCAGAAAATCTATGCCGTAGTCTCGCTCGAGACGGTCGGCGAAGCCCACCAGGTGCCCGGCCTGTTCTCCTTGGTCTGCTCCGCCGTCACTTCTGCCATAAAACGCCGCCACTCCGGCCTCCATCAGACTGGAAGTAGTAATCACTCCGGTCTTTCGGCCTCGGCGGGCCGCCTCTTCAATGACGGAGGCACGAGGCTGAAGTCGCCCGTCGTCTCCGGGGGACATTCCCAGAACCCCAAAACCGGTTCGATACCCGGTGGCCAGGGCCGTGCTGGCCGCTGCCGAATCATTGACCAGTCGATCCAATCCGTGAGTCGAGACCGCGGCGCGCTGTGGCATATCCAACGTGGAAAGATGCCCGAAATGATAATAGCCCGCCGTAAGACTCGCGATACCCAGACCATTTGCCACCAATAAGATAATATTTCTCGGCTCTCCTACCGATTGCTCCTGGACTCTCTCCAATTCCAGAGGACTCGCTGGATCAATCCACCCCATCATCTGCCTTCCCAGATCGGCATTATCTCGAACCGCTACCGCCTCACGGGCCCCGGGACCTTCTGCAAAAATGGGAACCAGCAATGGCGTATGCATTCCCGAAAACCGCCCACGTCCATCCCAGAACTCCCGACTCGCCACCGAGGTATACCCAAAGCTCGTCGTCAACCGGTGGTCCGTGACCTGAGACGGACCGAAATCTCCGGTTTTCAGATCGATATGCGCAAAAGGCCCTCGCAACTCCTGAAAATGATCGTCCTCAATATGGTCGGGAGTCGTCGCCCGCCGAGCTGCTTGCTCATCGCCCACTTTCTCGAGAAACGGCGCGGCAGTCCGGGGATCGATCACATCCATCGCCCCGGTCTCGTGATCGGAGGTGACGATCACCAGGGTATCGGAGCGATTCCGGGCATATTCCAATGCCCGCCCCAACGCCCGATCCATATCGAGGGTCTCCGAGATCACTCGACTGCCGTCAAAAGCGTGGCCCGCCCAATCGATCATCGAGCCCTCCACCATCAAGAAGAATCCCTCCGGATCGTCACGATCCAGGACGTCGAGGGCATGAACTACGAGTTCATCCAATTCGATCTCTCGCTCTCCCGAATCGGCCCAGGGCATATCACGAGCTTCCAATAACCCCGCCAGTCGCCCCGCCGATCGGGAAGCCTCCCGAATCTCTTCGGCGTTCCCGGCGATCTCATAGCCCCGACCGGCCATCTCGTCGAATAAATTTCGCTCATCATCGCGCTGTCTAAAATACTCACTTCCCGGGCCCAGCATCACATCGACTCCGGAGAGACTCATATCCAGGGCGATCTCCTCATATTGATGTCGCTGGTGGCGGTGAGCGGCAAACGGGCCTGGCGTGGCGTGATTCATCCGTACCGTAGCCACAACGCCGGACTTCCAACCTCGCGCGCCGGCCGCTTCTATTACAGTTCGCAAATGGTGCTCGGTCCCCTCACCCTCTCTTTCTTCGGGGCTCGGTGTAACCGATACTCCCTGAAAATGGGTCTTCTCCCCGGTGGCCATCGCCGTTGCCGAGGCCGCTGAATCGGTGGTCACAAATTCATAGCCGTGGGTCGTCATCAGACCGAATTGCGGCATCTGCATCATCTCGAGCTCGCGCCCGGCTGCATATCCCGCAGCCGAAACGGCCGATAACCCCATGCCGTCACCGATAAATAAAATGATCCGGCTCGGCCCATCCACCGTCTCATCGGGTGCGGTGACCGGAGCCTTCTCCACCACAGCCTGCCGTGCTTCGTCTCCTATTTCCTCGGGGGGCGCGGTGCGGCAAGACAGCGCAAAATATGACACCACCACACAGAGATAACCTCCACGCCCTAACGCTCGCCACGCCCTCTCTCGAACACTTCCAATTCTCACTTCCCTGCTCCCGCTCACGGTGTGGCCCGCAATAAGAAGTCCACGCCTTCATAAAATCCTGCCATATCGCGCAGCTCTCGCTCATAACTCATGTCCCGGTCCCGGGGGTCCAGGATCACGAAACGAGCCAACCGGTCGAGCTTATCGTCGGCCGATAGCTCCCCTGCCTGTGCGACCCAATGATGTCGATACCGTCCGAAAGCGCGCAACAGAAATTCCGCTACTCCGTTGCCTAAGACGACGTCCAGGTTCCTTCGCATCTGGCGATAGGATGGTGGTATTTCATCTCGGCCGGGCAGATCGATCACCGGCTGTGCGGTGTGCCGCTCCGACTGCATCACTTCATTGACCTGATATTCATGGACATATTCGAATTCTCGCGAAGGGGCCACAATCTCAAGACGCACATCCGTCGTCATCCGCCCCTTCTGAAGGGTGACCTCGTAATAATGAGTTGAGTAGACGGGCTCCTCGATGGTGGGATCGATCTGACGAAGGTTACTCCGGGCCCGGTCCACCTCCGATCGCCTGCTGTCGAGTGTCCGCTCATGTCGCTCCAGAGTACTGTAGGCTGAGTCCACCCGGGACTCCTGAATGCTCGTGGATCTACCTTCACGACGCCGCTGTGCTAGATCCCGCTCCGCACTGCGCAGATCCCGCCGGGCGTTATTTACGTCGCGCTCTGCCGACCGCACCTGGTCCTCGGCCTGACTCAAGTTGCGCTGCTCTCTCTCATAAGCCGGATTGGAAACGGCCCGCGTCCCGGACTGATATTCCTCGCTCCGGGTCTCTCGCTCTTCCCAATCTTCAAAAACCGGATCCGTGATCGTGAGCCGAATGTGGGCTTCCATCCCGAACGGATCGTCTCCCCGGGCGTCTACGATGGCCTCGGGGAATTGAAATTCGAATACTCGATCCACCACTCGTTTCATGGAATCATCGTCGACGCTGCTCCCGACATGGATCCCCCAACCATCATCGCGCTGCACTCGCTCGATCGCTTCCGTGCCTCGACTCTCTCTCTCTGCCGAGGAATCGGCGATCTCACCGATGAAGTCGGCTTTGATATAATAGAGCGCCGCCCCCCCGAAACGATCTTCTTCAAAATAGCGCCGGGCCTGGGAACGCAGCTCCCCTTCCCAGAAGGTACTGATCTCATTTTGTATTGCCGATACCGGCTCCAGGGGCTCGCCGAAGGCAACGATATGGGCATCGATAAGCAGCAGCGCGGCCGCAAACTCTCGATCTTCAAATAGAAACTGGGCCTCTCGAATCACCTCCATCTCGATGACCGCTTCTAACTCATCGAGTCGATCGGGATCTTGGATAATCCTGGCCACATCGGCAGCTTCATAGATCGCCCCCTCGATATCACCTTCCGAGATCGCGTCATTTACATCTCCAAGCGTCTCCTCCAGGACCCGTTGCTCCGCCGCGTCCACCTTCTCGCGAATCGGCTCCGACTTCGGTCGCCTCTCCTGGGCTGCCCGATAATGGCCCAGCGCAGCACGGTAGGCTCCGGCCTCCATATACTCATCGCCCGCTCGAATATCCCGACGATGGGCACATCCCACTGCCATCACCAAAATCAGAAAAATAGATACCGCTCTCAGCGCTCCCATTTTCATAGACAATCCCTGATTAACCACTCCAATCTCCTCAACCATGAGACGCATTGCATCGCGCTGACCTTCAAAAAAAAATCCCGACCACCTTTATCGGTGACCGGGATCTTTTTAATACGTTATCCGTTCTTCGTCTATTCTTCCTCTCCCACAACTTCTTCTTCCGTGATGAATTGCTCACGGATATGAGCCGGGTATCGAAGTTCTTCGGTGCTCTCCAGAGTGGCCCCCACCCAGGAGACCCTGGAGAGGGGCGCGTTGTCGCCCTGGCGATTGCCCAGCTTGATGATTCGGGTATATCCACCGTTTCGTCCGGCGATCTCTTCGCGCTTGGCGAGATCGTCAAAGACCTTGGCCACCAGATCGTGATCACCCAATTTGGCGATCGCCTGGCGACGAGCGTGCAAATCGCCTCGCTTGCCAAGAGTGATCATTCGATCACTGAAGCGCCGAAGCTCTTTGGCCTTGGCATCGGTGGTCTGGATCATCTCGTATTTAACCAGACTCTTAACCAGATTCATCAGCAACGCTTTGCGATGGCTCGATTCTCGGCTAAGTGAACGTCCTTTCTTCTTGTGTCGCATGATGCTTCCTCTTTCGATAGCGGCATTCATACCGCGGTGCGCCGACGGCTGTTGTCGGTCTCCATAAAGCCGCTACCGGCCTCACAGACAACCGGTTCAGCTGGACTCGGCTTTTTTCTTTTCCAATTCTTTGGGAGGCCAATTTTCCAATTTCGTTCCCAACTCGAAATCCATCTTCCCCAGAATATCCTCGATCTCTTTGAGAGACTTCCGACCGAAGTTCTTGGTCTTCAGAAGTTCCGGTTCCGTCTTCTGAACGAGGTCTCCCACGAATTTGATCCCCGCCGTCTGCAGACAATTAAAGCTCCGCACCGACAATTCCAGATCTTCAATGGGCTTGAGCAGGTTCTCGTTGAACTCCGGCTCATCGGCTTCTTCCTCTTTCGGGGGCTCAATGGTTTCATCAAAGTTGATGAAGATCGAGACCTGCTCCTTGAGGATCTTAGACGCAAACGCCACGGCGTCCTCCGGCAATACGCTGCCGTCGGTCCACACCTCTAACTTCAACTTGTCATAGTCCGTACGCTGGCCAACCCGTGCATGGGTCACCTGGTAATTGACCTTTCGGATCGGACTAAACAGGCTGTCGATGGGGATAACACCGATGGCGTCATCCTCCGTCTTATTCTCTTTGGCAGGCACATACCCGCGTCCGGCATCGACGGTCATCTCCATCTGGAGGTGGCCCTCTTCGCCGACGGTGGCGATGACGTGGTCCGGGTTGAGAACCTCGACCTTGGCACCGGTTTGAATATCGGCGCCCGTCACCACTGCCGGCCCCTCCACGTTGACCGTGACTTTTTGAGCGTCATGGCCGTGAAGTTTCAGACGCAGTTCTTTGAGATTCAAGACGATGTCGGTGACATCTTCTTTGACCTCCGGCACGCTGGTAAATTCGTGGAGTACACCCTCGATCTTCACATTCGTGATCGCCGCTCCCACGATGCTGCTGAGCATGATTCGCCGAAGGGAATTCCCGATGGTGATACCGAAGCCGCGCTCAAAGGGTTCGCATACAAATTCTGCATACGTTTCACTCTTCGAGCGGTCGTCGATCTCCACCTCGCGAGGTTTGATCAGATCTCGCCAGTTTCGATACATATTCAATGCCTCCGCACAACAGATTTCCAAAACCATAGAGGGGCCTTCTACATGAGGCCCGCTCTTAACGTCACCGGTAGCTCGTCTGAGCCTTCTACACCTGAATCCTTAGACCCGGCGCCGTTTCGGTGGTCGACACCCGTTATGGGGCAACGGGGTTACATCGCGTATTACAGTGATCTTGAGCCCCGCCGACTGCAACGAACGCAGCGCCGATTCTCGACCCGGCCCCGGGCCTTTGAGTTCTACTTCCACCGACTTCAGCCCGTATTCCTGAGCCTTTCGCGCCGCATCTTCTGCTGCAATACCGGCAGCATAAGGGGTCGACTTTCTCGACCCCTTGAAGTTACGTGCACCGGCACTGGACCATGCCAGAGCATTGCCGGTGGTGTCGGTGATGGTGACGATCGTATTATTGAACGTCGCGTGAACGTGCGCTATCCCGGACTTGACCTTTCGCCGAGCTTTTCGCTTCGTCCGGGCCTTGCCCTTTCCTTTCGGTTTCGCCATATCTCTTTTCTCCTACGCCGTTGCTGGTGGGTATTAGCAAGCTCGTCTCCGTTCTTCGGATCAGAGCTGGCCGTGCCTGCCGGTCAAAGCGATGTCAGTAATTGCTAAATTCTTCTCGGTCAGCGCTTCTTACGTACCATCGCACGCCTGGGCCCACGTCGGGTCCGCGCATTGGTGCGGGTTCGCTGTCCACGTACGGGCAGCCCCCGTCGATGGCGCAGGCCCCGATAGCATCCCAGGTCCTTGAGTCGCTTGATATTCATCTGCACCTCTCGGCGCAACTCACCCTCGACCTGATAATCTTGGTCGATGACTTCGCGAATTCTTCGGACCTCGGCCTCCGTAAGCTCATCGGAGCGTCGGCCGGCATCGACCTCAGCCTTCTCTACGATCTCTTTGGCCAGAGTATGGCCAATCCCGTAGATATAGGTCAGGGCGATATCAGTGCGCTTTCTGCGCGGAAGGTCAACACCAGCAATTCGTGCCACGTTCTTCTCCTCTTCCTGTCATTCCACGACAACTATCGGTGACGCTTTCCTCCTGGGAAACCGGCACCGATAGATCGTCATTAGCCTTGCCGTTGTTTGTGTCGCGGATTCACACAGATGACCCGGACCACACCCTTTCGGCGGATGATTTTGCATTTATCGCAAATTTTCTTTACTGAAGGACGAACCTTCATATTCGACTCCTTTTGGCGAGCTGTTGCCATGAAGTAAATCCAGTGACTGGATTTGTAGCGTTCACGGCCGCTGGCCGAAAACTCTATTTCTCGCGGTACACGATCCTGCCCCTGGTCAAATCATAGGGGGATAATTCTACAGTGACCGTATCTCCAGGCAAAATCTTGATATAATGCATTCGCATCTTTCCCGAGATATGGGCCAAAACCTTATGCCCATTCTCCAACTCCACGCGAAACATCGCGTTCGGCAGGGGTTCGATGACTTTGCCTTGAACCTCAATGGCTTCTTCTTTCGCCATAAACTGGTTTCCTCGTAATGATTTCAAAAACCCTTGTTACCGGACCGCGCCGACATCCAACGTCTGCGCAGACCACTGGTCGCAAGGGGGCGTTACATACACACTCAAAATCGCGAAGTCAAGACGGGGCTATCAACTTTCACGATTAGAGATCTCTTGCAACTGCCTCGTGGTGATAATATCGAGCGAGGTCCACACCTTATTCCCGGTCGGTTCATCCGTCCTGGAGCCGGTTGGAACCTCCGCTCTTCGGCCTCTTTGATAGCCCACAGTCAGCCGCAGGGGGTCCATGGCACTATCCCTGACCGGCGTATCTGAGGGCTCTCTTACATCCCCCAAAGCCGCCTGCCGGTCCTCTGGGCGAACCGTAACCTCGGCAACGATCCCCAAGAGTCAAGGATCAGAGATCCTCAAGCTCCGATACGATCGCCTCGGTCACCGAGTTCGGATCTCCGACCCCGCTGACATTCTTCAAGACCCCTTCCTTCTCATAGAACTCGATCAGGGGTGCGGTTTGCTTGTGATATCCCTTCAGGCGTTGCTTGATCGCCTCGGGACGATCGTCATCACGGGTGATCAGACCCTCATGCCCACATTCATCGCAGATATTATCTTTCGACGGAGGCTTCGCCTCTTCGTGATATACCGCTCCGCAGCTCGGGCAACTGAGCCTTCCCCCGAGCCGATTGATCACTTCGTCGTCGCTGACGTCGATATTGATCACGGCGTCGAGCTCCACCCCCATCTCAGCAAGCGCTTCTGCCTGCGGCCTGGTGCGTGGAAAGCCGTCCAGGATAAATCCCCCGGCGGCGTCCTCTTCTTCAAGGCGTTCCCGTACGATCCCGATGACCACATCATCGGGAACCAGGTCTCCGGCGTTCATAAACTCCGCCGCCTTCTTTCCCAACTCCGTCCCCTTTCGTCGGGCCTCCCGGAGCATATCCCCGGTGGACACATGCGGGATATCGAGCCGCTCGGCTATCCGCTTTGCCTGCGTTCCCTTTCCCGCCCCTGGCGGCCCCAGCATCATCAATCGATATTGCGTCATTTCTATTCTCCAAATCGTTCGCCTGGATCAGTCCAGATCAGGTTCTTATCGAAAAAAACCCACCGCATTTCTGCGATGGGTCTTTTACTCAGTCTTTGGACAACTTACCAGGATTCATCATCGCCTGGATCGTCGTCCTTTTCTTCTTTCTTCTGTAACCGACCCTTGATGCGGCTGCTTCCTTCCGACGCACCCGGTCGTGCTCCAAATCCTTCGTAATGTCTGGTGATAAGATGGTTCTCGATCTGATTCATAGTATCCAGACCGACCACCACGATAATCAGCAAGCCCGTACCCCCGAAATAGAAGTTCACTCCGAACTCATCGATCAGGAAATAGGGAAGTACACAGACCAGCGAGATATAGAGCGACGCCGCCATGGTCAATCGCGTCAGCGAATGATCGATATACTCGGCGGTCTTCTTGCCGGGACGAATCCCGGGGATAAATGCATTGGACTTCTTCAGATTATCGGCGATGTCCATGGGATTAACCTGGACCGCCGTATAAAAGAAACAGAAGAAGATGATCGCTACCACGTAGAACACATTATATTGCCAGACACCGGGCATAAACATGGTGTTGATCAACTGCCCGATGGCGTGTTCCTGAAAATAGCTCGCCACCGTGGTGGGGAACATCAGAATCGACATCGCGAAGATCGGCGGGATAACCCCGGCCATATTCACCCGCAATGGCAAGTGATGCGATTGACCGCCGTAGATCTTTCGACCCACCATCCGTTTTGCGTATTGCAAGGGGACCCGTCGCTGGGCGGTCTCCATAAAGGTGATGAACACCGTCGTCCCGATGATCAACAACAGCAGCATGAACACTGCAAACGTCGTCATCGCACCCGTGTCGTACTGCGTATAGGTCTGAAATACAGCCGTCGGGAAGTGCGCGATAATCGCCGCCGTAATCACCAACGAGATTCCGTTACCGATGCCTCGCTCCGTGATCTGCTCACCGAGCCACATCACGAAGATGGTACCCGCCGTAAGCGTCAGCACCGTCAGCAGTCGAAATCCCCAGCCCGGATGAAGCAACAGCCCCATCTCCGGATTGCTGGCATGCATATTCTCCAGATACAGAGAGATGCCGAAACCCTGAATGATCCCCAGCAGCACCGTACCGTACCGGGTCCACTGGTTGATCTTCTTTCGACCCGACTCTCCCTCTTTCTTAAGCCGGTCGATCGTGGGTACCACGACCGTCATCAGCTGAAAGATAATCGCCGAGGAAATATAGGGCATGATCCCGAGGGCGAAGATGCTCATCAACTCCAGAGCACCTCCGGTAAACAGGTTCAATAACCCCATCAGACCGTCGCCGCCGGCAGACATGATCTCCGACATGGCTGTGCGATCGACACCGGGTACGGTGATGAATACGCCTATTCGATAGACCGCCAGCAACCCCAACGTAAAAAGCAATCGTCGGCGAAGCTCGGGGACCTTCGGTATGTCTCGAAACTTACCTGCCACGTTAAATGACCTCTGCTGTGCCCCCGACGGTCTCGATCGCCGCTTGTGCGGACTTGCTGAATTTGTGCGCTTTGACCGTCAATGATTTGGTCAACTCGCCCTTACCCAGGATCTTGATACCGTCGTGGTTTCGCTTCACCAATCCTCGCTCCCGTAAACTCTCCCGATCGACGGTCGCGCCGTCTTCAAAGACCCGCTCGAGGTCCTGGAGGTTTACGATCGAAAATCGCTTACGAAATTTCTGATTGGAAAAACCGAATTTCGGAAGACGCCGATGCAACGGTGTCTGTCCCCCTTCAAACCGGGGATGGACATTTCCGCCGCTGCGAGACTTCTGACCGTTATGGCCTCGACCCGCAGTGCCTCCGTCCGTGCTTCCCGGGCCTCTTCCGACCCGCTTTTTGGAACTCGTTGCACCCTTGGGCGCTTTTAAATTACTTAAATCAGTCATCGTCGTTCCTCTGTTTATTGCGCCGGCTTCGATAATCGCTGCCCAGCTCGTCAATTCGTTTGCGCGTTACGTCGCGGTCTTTATCTGCGCCGGGTGGCTCGGTTCTCACTTATCGCTACCGTAGCCTGTTTTCCTAACAGCGGCTCTCGGCAACTTATTCGCCGCAGCCGCCAAAAGGCACTCAGGCACTCTTCTCTTCTTCCGGTAGTTCCTGGCCCAGACGACGTCGATATTCATCGGGATCGTTGAGCTGGCGCAAGGCCGTCATCGTCGCACGCACCACGTTATGTGGGTTGCTCGACCCCAGACTCTTGGTCAGGATATTGCTGATCCCGGCAAGCTCCAGAATATAACGCACGGCGCCGCCGGCGATTACACCGGTACCGGCACTGGCCGGTTTCAGAAGTACTCGACCGGAGTTAAACACTCCGATCACTTCATGAGGGATGGTATCGTCGATGATGGGAACCTCCACCATATTTCGACGGGCCGCCTCGTTTGCCTTACGGATCGCTTCCGGCACCTCGTTGGCTTTGCCATGACCCACGCCGACTTTGCCATTGCCATCACCTACGGCCACAATTGCGCCGAAGCTAAATCTCCGGCCGCCTTTGACCACCTTGGAGACGCGGTTGATGGTGATGACCTGATCGCGCATGTCATCGGTTCGTCTTCTTCTTCCTCTGCCTCTAGCCACTGTGCCTCTCCTTCAGAACTGGAGACCCGCTTCGCGGGCTCCTTCCGCCACAGCCGCGACGCGGCCATGGTAAATGAATCCATTGCGGTCGAATACCGCTTTGACGATGCCCTGCTCCTTGGCTCGTTCGGCGAGCAACTTGCCCACCGCTTTGGCCTGGTCGGACTTGTCGAGTTCGGCGAATTCTTCGCGCTTTTCTTTATCGTTGTAGGACGCAGCCGCCAACGTCGTCCCACCGAGATCGTCGATCAACTGGGCGTAAACGCCCTGGTTGGAACGATATACGGTCAGCCGGGGGCGCTCGGTGGTGCCAAAGATCTTCTTTCGCACTCTGCGCTTTCGCCGGAATCGGCCGCTTTCCATTTGCTTCTTTTTTAACATCTTCAAACCTCTTTCTAATCGACCCCCACCCACCGCAGGCAGGAGGGGCGGAATCATCCAATCACGCTCCGGCCTTACCCGCTTTGCGTCGGATCACTTCATCACTGTAGCGAATTCCCTTACCCTTATAGGGTTCGGGCTTGCGCAGAGAACGGATCTTGGCCGCCACCTGACCGAGCAATTCATTGTCGGCGCACTCCAGGGTCACTCGAACCTGACGTTCGATAGTACAGCTGACTCCTTCGGGCAACTCAAACATGATCGGATGGCTATATCCGAGATCGAAGCGTACAAAATTTCCCCGCTCCTCGGCCCGGTATCCAACTCCGTTAATGATCAATGTCTTTTTGTAGCCCTGATCGACACCCTGTACCATATTCGATACCAGACTACGTACCAGACCATGATGGCTTCTGGAGTGTCGGGTGTCGTCGGGACGCACCACCAAGATCTCGTTTCCTTCGACCTTGATAGTTACGTTTTCTCCGATATCCCGGCTCAATTCCCCTTTCGGGCCTTTGACCTGGAGGACGGTGCCCTCAATGGCGACTTCTACCTTATCCGGTAATTCAATGGGCTGTTTACCAATGCGGCTCATAATATTCTCCCGAGATCAATCGCTCAATAGATGGCGCACAATAACTCGCCACCGATATTGGCAGCGCGGGCGTCTTCGTTGGTCAAAACTCCTCGGGAGGTCGACAATACTGCCACACCCAGTCCGTTGAGGATATCGGGGATCTCTTCGACCCCGACATAGACCCTTCTTGACGGCTTACTAATGCGCTTCATGGACTGAATCAGCCCCACGTCATCCTTATCGTAGCCGAGTTCTACCACCAATTTTCCCTGGGGGCCCTCATCGATGCGCTCCACGCCGCCGATATAGCCGCGCTCTGAGAATATCTTCAGGATGGCTTCTTTTAATTTGCTCGCCGGGATCTCCGTGCGAGCATGCCCTGCGATCTGTGCATTTCGCAGGCGGGCCAACATATCGGCCACTGGATCTTGAACTACACCCATATCTTCCTCACTCGCCTGGTTCCCCGGCAGCTGTTCTGTGGCAGGCCAACTGGCCCGCCTCAAAACCCCGTCTCGAGGCCTGGGTCGATTTGCGGCTTCGCTCCCTTTAAAGAGAACGCCGCCTGGTTTCTGGTCTTACCAACTGGCCTTCGTGACGCCCGGGATCTCTCCGTTGAGCGCCAGAGTTCGAAAGCAGATTCGACACATGTCGAATTTGCGCAAATACGCTCGTGATCGCCCGCATCGGGGACAACGATTATATTCGCGCACGGCGAATTTCTTCTTCTTTTTGTGCTTTTCTACCAATGCTTTGCGTGCCACGCTTTTTCTCTCCGCGTATCAAGCCGTAATTGATGAATGCCATAAGGTCCGGACCGTGGTCTATCTTTGTCTCCACCGGTCGAACTATTTCTTGCGAAACGGCATTCCGAGATTCTTCAACAAACTAAGCGCAACCTGATCGTTTTCCGCAGTGGTCACCAGGGTAATATTCATCCCCCGGATCTTGTCGACCTGATCGTATTCGATCTCCGGAAAAATAATCTGCTCCGTGATGCCCAGCGTATAATTGCCGTGCCCGTCAAAAGACTTGGGGCTGATTCCGGTAAAATCGCGCGTTCTGGGAAGGGCCACATAAATCAGGCGCTCCAGAAATTCCCACATCTTGGCTTCCCGAAGCGTCACTTTGACGCCGATGGGCATTCCTTCGCGCAGCTTAAAGGCTGCAATCGAACGACGGGCCCGCGCTACCACCGGCCGTTGACCGGTAATCGCTGCCAATTCGTTGACGCCCTTCTCGATGACCTTGGGATTCTGGACCGCTTCGCCCAGGCCCATATTGAGGACGATCTTATCCATCGTGGGAACCCGCATCGGGTTTCCAAAGTCGAACTCTTCCATCAACGCCGGTCGAACTTCGTTTTTGTACTTCTCTGTTATAAACGCCATCTTTTGCTTCTCCATTGCCGGCAGGTTTCTGTGCCACCGGCGAAACGTAATTCTTCGTGGTCTCCCACCTCTCGACACCAGCCGCAGAAGCGACCGTCTCACATAAAAACGACGATGAAGACTTATCCTCCACCGCCGCGTCGAGGGCGCCTTGATTAACGGATGCGCCCGGAGGTGTCAAGCCGGAGCCACCTGCCCCGGGATGTGGCGATCTTATTCGAAGACTTCATCGGTCTTTTTGGCGTAGCGGACCTTCTTGATCTTGCCCACTTCCTTATCGCCAAAACTCTCCACTGCCGCCTCGCGGGTCTCAAAGACCTCGCCACCAAAGCCCTGCCAGCGAGCGGTGGTGCGTACGGGGATCCGCTTGAGATCATCGCCTTCTTCGATCTCGCTATACAGCGATACGTTGGAGGCGTGAATCCAATTCTCCAGATCCACTCGCGCTCCGGTTTCACCGGTGATTGGATTGGGTTTGCGATGTTTGACCATCATATTTCGTCGAGCCACCTTGACGCGATTCTTTTCGCGATCGACGGCGATGATATCTCCCGTCAATTCCCGATCTTTGCCGGTCAAGATGATCACTTTATCATTTTTCTTAACGTGCATTTGCCTGTCTCTCCTCAAACGCGAATAAACCATCGACTTCCGAAAGCTGTCCCTCTTCTATGAGAGACGTCTCACTTACAGGACTTCCGGAGCCAGGCTTATGATTCGCATATATTCTTTGGCGCGCAATTCGCGGGCCACGGGACCGAAGATCCGGGTACCTACCGGCTGGTCCTGGTTGTCGATGATCACCGCCGCGTTGTCGTCGAAGCGGATATAGGTCCCGTCCGCCCGGGAGATCTCTTTGCGCGTTCGTACCACGACCGCACGCTTGACCTCTCCTTTTTTGACCTTCGAGTTGGGCAGCGCTTCCTTTACGGAGACCACGATCGTGTCACCAATCGATGCGTAGCGCCTCTTGGAGCCACCCAGCACTTTGATGCACTGTACTTCGCGAGCGCCGGAATTATCGGCCACGCCGAGTCTGGTTTGCATTTGAATCATCACGTACCTCGTCGTTTGTCGAATCCAACGCCCGCCAAAAGTGGCCGGTATCGTCGTCGCCGACTTCTAAAGCGGTTGCCCGAAAATTATACGGTCGGCGCTTTTTCTAAGATTTCTTTGACCCGCCATCGTTTCTGCTTCGACAACGGTCGAGTCTCTTCGATGAGAACTTTGTCGCCCTGGGCGCACTCGTTGTTCTCGTCGTGAGCTTTATATTTGATGCGCTCTTTGATGTACTTTTTGTACTTCGCGTGTCGGTACCGTCGAATCACGGAGACCACCACTGTTTTGTCCATCTTGTCGCTTGCCACATGACCGATGCGTGTTTTTCGCTGGCCGTCTGTTGTACCGCGTGTTTGCGTCGCCATCTTCCTCTCACTCCTCATAAACGTGCATTAAACTGGTTTGAGATCAGGCGCGCTCGCGCAGGATCGTTTTGATCCGCGCAATATCGCGGCGGGTTTCTCGAAGCTTATTGGTCTGTTGCAGCTGACCGGTATAGTGCTTCAATCGCATCCGAAAAAATTCTTCGTTCAATTGCTGTTCCAATTCCCGCAATTCCCGATCGTTCTTCTCTCGTAACTCTTCGGCTTTCATTGTAGTGCGCCTCCTCGTTTGACGAACTTAACCTTCACCGGCAATTTATGGCCGGCCAGGCGGAAGGCCTCACGGGCACTCTCTTCGGGAACTCCGTCCATCTCATAGAGGACGCGACCCGGTCGCACCACGGCCACCCAACGCTCCGGCGAGCCTTTACCTTTACCCATTCGAGTCTCGGCGGGCTTTCGGGTTTCTGCCTTGTGAGGAAAGATCCGAATCCAGATCTTTCCGCCCCGACGAATATGTCGGGTCATGGCAATACGTGCGGCCTCAATCTGGCGAGCCGTAATGCGGCCCGGCTCCAGGGTGATGAGACCATATTCTCCAAAAGACACCTTGCTTCCACGGTGCGCTTTTCCTTTCGTGCGCCCTTTCTGGGGCTTGCGCCATCGTACGCGCTTTGGACTAAGCATTTTTGACTCCTCTTACCTGCTAGCTTTTGCCCCAGATCGAACCATCGACCCAAAGCTATCTTATACGTCGAGCACTTCGCCCTTAAAGATCCAGACTTTCGTGCCAATAATTCCGTAGGTCGTCTTGGCCTCGGCAAACCCGTAGTCGATATCCGCCCGCAGAGTGTGCAGGGGAACCCGACCTTCCAGGTACCATTCCCGGCGGCTCATCTCTGCTCCGCCCAGTCGGCCGGCGCAGTGAACTCGAATGCCCAGGGCGCCAAACTTCATCGCCGTCTGCACCGACTTCTTCATCGCCCGTCGAAAGCTGACTCGTCGCAACAACTGCTGCGAGATGCTCTCGGCCACTAATTGGGCGTCGAGCTCCGGCTTTCGTACTTCCTGAACGTTGACTCGAACTTCGCTGTCGGTGAGGGGTTGCAATTGCTCTTTAATGGAGTCAATTCCCGCTCCCCGCTTCCCGATGACGATTCCAGGCTTGGCAGTGTGAATGGTCACATTGGCGATATTGGCCATGCGCTCAATCACGATGCTGCTGATGCCCGCATTCTCGAGCTTCGAGTTGATATAATCCTTAATCTTCAGATCTTCGTGTAGCCACTTGGAGTAATTACGCTCCGCGTACCACTTTGAAGTCCAGGGACGGATAATCCCAAGGCGAAATCCTGTCGGATGAACTTTCTGACCCAAAACGACCTCCTAAAAAAACCTTTGATGGCGATGCGTCACGCCCGCGGTTGTAGAACCACCGTAATCTGGCTGGTTCGTTTATTAATCCGAGTCGCGCGACCCATTGCACGCGGTCGAAACCGCCGCATCGTGGGACCTTCATTTACGAAGGCCTCGGAGACGAATAGATCATCCGTATCCCAGTCCAACTCCTCGCTCTCCATCACGTTATGGATGGCACTGACGATGAGCTTGGAGATGATCGGCGACGCCTTCTTCGGCGTAAATTGCAGAATCTCCAACGCTTCTTCTACTGGCTTATCTCGCACAAGGTCGATGACGACCCGGGCTTTTCTAGGCGAGATTCGAACGTTTTTCGCCAGCGCCCGATTTGCGCGATGTGTTTTACTCTTTGATTTGCTCATGGCAAAAACTCAACTCGTTGAGGTTGTCTCTTACTGAGGCCGACGATTCTTCGGCGATCCTCGTCGAAGAGATCAACTCTTCAGACACTTATCAGCTAATGAACTCTTATGGACGTACCGCGGTCTTTCGATCCGAGACGTGCCCGTAAAATGTCCTCGTCGGCGCAAATTCACCCAGCTTATGTCCGACCATATTTTCCGTCACGAAGACGGGGACGAACTCTTTGCCGTTATGTACGGCGAATGTCAAGCCGATGAACTCCGGCACGATCATGGAGCGTCGGCTCCAGGTCTTGATCGCGCGGCGATCTCCGCCTTCTCGCGCTCTGGTAACTTTCTTCTGTAAGCCGCTGTCTACCCAGGGCCCCTTCTTAATTGATCGTGGCACGGTACTCTCCTTCGTCGCACTTTTTGACCCGGGCCAGTCGGCCCGGGCATCAAATCAGCGCTTCTTTTTGGCCTTGCGGCGTCGGGCGATGAATTTGTCGGTTCGCTTATTCTTTCGGGTCTTTTTACCCTTGGTGGACTTGCCCCAGGGGGTAACCGGATGACGACCACCGGCGGTGCGGCCTTCGCCACCACCATGAGGGTGATCCACTGGATTCATGGCCACACCGCGAACGGAGGGGCGCTTATTCTTCCAGCGACTTCGCCCGGCCTTACCAAGCGATGTATTCTCATGCTCCCGGTTGGAAACCGCTCCCACCGTGGCCCGGCATCGAAGCAGAATTCGGCGCAACTCTCCCGAGGGAAGTCGAACCAGACCGTACTTTCCTTCCTTGGCCATCAACTGGGCCCAGGATCCGGCAGAACGGGCAAGCTGCCCGCCCTTCTCCGGCCGCAATTCCACGTTGTGAATCACCGTTCCCGTCGGCATATACTTCAACCGAAGGGTGTTGCCCGGCTTGATATCAGCGTGGGCGCTGGAGATGATCTCGTCGCCAACCTGAACCTTCTGAGGGGCGATGATATAAGACTTCTCTCCATCGGCGTAATGCAAGAGCGCGATATAAGCCGTGCGGTTGGGATCGTATTCCAGGGCTGCAATCTTGGCGGGAATCCCCGTCTTATTGCGCTTAAAATCGATCTCGCGATAACGGCGCTTATGTCCGCCTCCGCGACGCCGCACGGTCATTCGACCGTAACTATTTCGACCGCCGCTGCCGTGCTTGCCGTCGGTCAATCCCTTCTCAGGGGTCGATTTCGTGATCACCTTCTTGGAATCGGGCAACCGCAAAAACCGCCGACCTGGCGATGTGGGTTTAAATTCTTTCATAACTTAACCTGCCTTATCTTCTACGCACGTGAGCGCCCCGGTGTTGGGGCGACACATCAGGCGCGACACATTATTAGACTTCGCCTACCGGTTCCTCGCTCTCCAGAGCGTAGAGATCGATCATCTGATCTTCGGCGACGGTGACAATGGCCTTCTTCCATGGGTCGCGTCGTCCGCGATGCACGCCGACGCGCTTGGGCTTGCCGGGCATGACCATCGTATTGACTTTGACCACGTCCACTCCAAAGATCTTCTCCACCGCTTCGCGGATCTGATTTTTGTTGGCTTTGCGCAAGACGCGAAAGACGTACTTATTGTCTTCTGCCATCTCGGTGGTCTTCTCCGTCAGGGACGGGCGAATGATGATGTCGTATACGTTTTTCATGACTTCAGAGCCTCCTGCACGTATTCCACCGCGCTCTGGCTGAGCACGATATAATCAAAGCGCAGAACATCTTCGACGTTGAGTCCTTCCGGCGCCAGATATTTCACGTTTTTGAGATTGCGAACCGACAGACGCAGGTTGTCGTTATGATCAACGCCGCCCTCGCCTTCCTTGGGACGGGTCACGTCCACCACCAGCGCCTTGGGGACTTCCAGCGCCTCCAGGGTCTGCGCGGCGAGCTTGGTCTTGATCTCGGGAAGCTCCCAGTCCTGCACTACTTTCAGCTGGCCGTTTTGCATCTTCATGCTCAACGCCGATCGCAGTGCCGCTCGTCGCTTCTTCTTCGAGAGGGGATAACTATAATCACGAGGGGTCGGTCCGAAGATCGTACCACCACCGGCCCA
>SKNI01000594.1 GCA_007120615.1 Myxococcales bacterium
CCGAGGCGGGGAGGGCGCCATTTCCGGAGCGCCTGGAGCCGCCTTTCGGTGTATTTTACAACGGGTGGCTGGCCTGGCTTTTGGGAGGAGTTCTCTTGATTTCAGAAGACCCACCGCAGGAGGAGATCGATCGGTTTCGCGAGCTCTGCGATCAAATCGCCCTTGGGTTTCGAGAGAGTCAGACCCCTTACCTGAGCTCCTACGTGCAGTCGAGTTGGCCCGCCGATAGTGTGGTGGCCGTGGCCGCGCTTCGCCTCCACGACCACCTCTTTGCTCCTCGCTATGAGAGAGACGTGGCGGATTGGCTGAGGGCGATGGATGAGAGGCCCGACCCCGATACTGGACTGCTCCCACACAAGAGTGATGCAACGAGCGGGGACTCTACGATTGCGGCCCGCGGGAGCAGTCAGGCCTTGATGCTGCGGTTTTTGATCGATATCGACCCGCTGTTGGCCAGGGAGCATTATATGATTTACCGCGGGCTCTTTGCAGATTCTGTGCTCGGCATGGTCCCCGGCGTTCGCGAATATCCTCACAGTAAAAGCGGTCCTTCCGACGTGGACTCCGGGCCTATCATCCTGGGGTATTCCGGCCCGGCCACAGTCGTGGGAATGGGGGCGGCCATTGCCTACGGCGACAACCAGCTTAGCGACCCCATCCTGCGAGGCGTGGAACTTGTGGGCCTGCCGGTCAGCTGGGGCGGCTCGAAGCGATATGGGTTTGGCAGATTGCCCGTCGGCGAGGCTTTTTTAGTGTGGTCGAAGACGGCGCGGCCCTGGATTTCAGCTCTGCCGGAAGAGGTCGAATATGAACCGGTGCTCAATTCGTGGTGGCTGTGGTTTTGGCATCTTCCGTCGGTCTTGATGTTGCTCGTGGTGTGGCGGCCGGTGGTCAAGAGGTATCGGGAGCAGAAGCGGTTTGAGGAGGGGATGAAGACGGTGTGATTCAGGTTCGGGGCGCGTGAAGACTGCGTGCTACCGGCTTGTGACGGCGTCCCCCGGGTGCCGGGTCGCTTAACTGCGCTCCCCTCTACCCGGGGGACGCGATGCCGTAGCATCGTCGAGTGCAGACGGCGAAGAGATCGTCACTCAGGACCGGCGTCAACTAATCAGAATTATTGCGTCCGTGTACTAGCGAAAAACTTCTGAAGATCTGTTGAAGGATGAGTGCATGCCCCGCCGGGAGAAAGATCCCGTTCGCCTCCTGCTATATAGATCCACGCAGTTGCAGTTCAAGGCGCGGCGCAAACGACGCGCCTAACCTGGATTACTCATGACCTGTCTACTGCGGCTCATCCGCCCCAAAATCCCTTCATCTCTCTCCTCGACGATGCGCTGCATCGCCTGTGGGGCTCGATTTCGGGCTTTTGACGCTGATTTTGCCTCGTGACGACACGTCATGAATAATGGCTAAAGGGCAAACTGCACCAACCATCTGGGTGGTTGGGTAGTTACAACCCTGAGAGAACTCCGGCTGAAGCTAACCATGTGCTGGATCTCTATCTCGATCGTGATGACGGCTATCCGGTTGAAACTACGCCGTAATTACTGATCCGGAACGAGTGGGCTCGCGCTCGGCCACCTCCCCACGGCCAAACGACGGCCGTGGAGAGGATGTCTTCAGAAATAGAAGCAGGACATTCATAAATGAAGAGAGCACTTCACCTTGTTATCAGCGGCCTATCGGCAGCCGGGAAGACAACGCTTGTGCAGGCGCTGGGGCGATTAGATTCGGTTCTTGTCGTACCTGAGCATGTGGACTGGATCGGCGGGAGTAAGAACTTCCCAAGATTTCCGGAAAATATTCAGCAGAAAAAGGATAAGCAGCGCTTCTTTATGGACCTCGACCGGCAGCGTTTCCAATGGGTCCAGGACCATCTGACGCAGGCCGATATCATCGTCACCGATACGGATTTCACGTCTCCCTTAGCTCATAATTATGCAGAGCGTTGGCTCTATCCAGAGCTTGACGTCTACAACTGGCTTGTCGACGAATACGGCGCAATGTTGCGCAAAGGGGAGGTTGGCCTGGCGGATGCCTATATCTACCTCGATGTCCCTCTCGAAGACCGCAAGAAGCGACGCCGCAAAGACTGGCCGGCCCGGCGCCGTAACGATCTATTTTTCAAGGAACCTTTCCCAGACCAGATGCGCTACTTCTACTGGTCACTGATGCATTCGAACTCCCCGCGCGCAGCGCTCTGTTGCGACTGGTTGCTTCACGAGCAACCCGTGGGCGAGTCGCGAAATGAATTAGAGCCCTTTCTGACCAAGCCAGGAGTCTGAGAGGCCGCCATCCCCAGTCGATTTCAGGTGTCGTCAGTTCTCTTCGCGATAGTTCGAATGAAGATCCGGACGCCTGGCGCGATGAGGCTAGAATCTTCGAGTGATGAATGATGAGCAGGCGGGAGACGAAATCCTCGTTATGTACCTCTTCTGGATTCGTCGGTTCCGAGACCTCATTGCGATCGCATCCGACGAGAGCCATTGCTACAACGATAATGGCCATTTTGGGGAAGCTGCGGTTCATTTGGACTCCTTATAAGAATTAATCCAGATATTCGTCCATCAACGCCTCGAGGTCCCGACCCCGATGATATCCGCGGGCTGTAATTAACCTGGCAGCTCGGCGCGCAGCCTCCAACTCTTCATCGACAATCAATGCCGAGAGCTCTCCGAGGTCGATCGAATCCTGAGGTCGTTTGTCATCGACGGAGAGGAGTTTCAGCGCAAAGAGGTGCGCCGGTCTGGCTACGGGGACCACGAGGGCCGGAATAACTTCAAGGAGGCGGGCCTCCAGAGCGAGTTCTGGCTCGATACCCGACGAGGCGAATAGCAGATCGACGATAACGCCCTCAGGCGCTCCCGACCGATGGGACCGTACGGTGGCCAGTCGGCCTGTCGCGTCCTGTTCGATAACGGTGTCGATGATGAAGTTTCGAGCGGTCCAGGATCGGAGAAAGTCTTCGGCTTCGGCATCGTCCTCGACACTGACGGCGATATCGATATCGCGAGTAAAACGTGGCTCGACATAGATTGAGGACGCCAGTCCACCGATCAGGGCCCAGTGTTTCTCGAGGTCGGCGAGGATTTCGGTGACGAGACCGAGCGTTTGGAAGAGTTGAGAAGTCAAGAGTCTAAAAAGGAAGAGGGATCAATGACGCGCCCCGGAGAGTCCGGGGGACGATCGTGAAACCACTGTTTCATACGCGCGTCGATCTGGGCCTCGGACTCTTCAGGGTAGCGCCGACGCAATTTCTGGCGGTAGAGCTGAATGCCGGAATCAGCGAGGTCCAACGCGATTCGGAGCCGCTCGGCGCGGGCTTTTTCGCTCTGGTCTTTCATCAGTTGGTGTCCCGGGTGAGCTTCTTCGTGGCGTGCTCATCAAAGGTAGACGCTCGTCAGATCTCGGTCAATGATTGATGTCTTGTGTGCCTTCGCCCCTTGGTGCTCCAGGTAAAATGAATGAATGTCTTGCGGTAAGAGTGAGCCATCTTCTTGTCTCCCATCGGTTGGGTGGTCGCCCTAGTTATTGTCGACGCCAATCGCGGCGTTGTACGTGTTTTTGTTGTGTCGTTCGTCGGAGGCGACCTGTACGCGGGTATTGACCGTGGTCGGCGACCTGTACGCGGGTATTGACCGTGGTCGGTGACCTGCACGTTACCCCGGGTGCAGGACCCGGGGCTGATTAGGAGCGCTTCGCGCAAGCGGTGGGGCCGGTGGGTGCAGGACCGTGCAGGACCCACCGGGCCCTTCGGTTTTTCGGAAATGTTGTGGGCGGCGGGAGTGGTTGGTTGTTTTTTCGGATACGCGGTGGTTGGGTTTATCGACGGTTCGAGATACGACACCGTGGGTTCATTGACGGTCCGAGATACGACACCGTTGGTTCATCGACCTTCGAACCACCGATTCACCGCCCTGGGCGACGACGCTCTGATGTGGGCGCTGCGAAAAATAAGCGGCATTGACATTGCGGTAGTTGGATCGATAACAAGGGGGCTTGAACAGGTCAGTGAGGGAGTATTTATGAAAACGAACCAGAATTCTGGGAAAGAAACGTGCTAGATTTTCAACTGGCGACCCCCGCTCTGGACCGGTCGGTGAGTCTTCGGCGTCAAGTGACGGCGCAGGCAATGCAGGTCTTTGGAGGATGGGGTTATCGCGAAATTCAGATCCCCTTATTGGAGCATTTCGATGCTCTCAAGCAGGGGCTCGATGAGGACCAGATCGCTCGGAGCTTTCGATTTGTCGATCGGGCGGGCAATCTGATGGTCCTTCGTCCGGATGTAACTCCGGCGGTGGCCAAGACCTATGCCTACCAGCTTCGAGGGCTGCCGCTTCCGCTGCGGGTGAGCTACGCTAATAAGGTGGTGCGCATTGAGCGGGCCTTCGGGGCGGCGCAGGTGGAGAGCTATCAACTGGGCGCCGAGATGATCGGTCGCGAAGGGGTGGTGGCTGATGTGGAGATTTTGCTGGTCGTTCTGGAGGTGTTGGAACGGCTCGGTCTGCGGCGGTTTCATATCAACCTGTCGGACCATGAATTGGCCCGGCATCTTTTGAGCTCTACCGGAGCTCCCCGGCGAATTCGGAAGGTGGTGGAGGAGGCGATTTTCTCGCGGGACCCCGACGAGGTTCGAAGAATCCTGAATGACCTGGGCACCAGGCTTCCGTATATCGACGCGATTTCCTCACTGGCGGGGCTGGAGGGTGGCCTTCAGCAGCTCGATTGGATCGAGAAGCGGCTTCCCACCGACCGGGAACTGAAAAAGCGTATTAACTATCTTCGGGACGTGGAAGGGGCCCTGGACGCATTGGGGTACGGTAAGAAAGTTCGCATCGATCTGGGAGAGCTCGATGGGCCGGGCTATTATACGGGCATCGGCTTTAGCGTGGTGTCCGAAGGGGCGAGTCGGCGTTTGGCCAGGGGAGGGCGCTACGATAATCTGATCGGGCAATTTGGCGTGGAGGCGCCGGCGGTGGGATTTTCCTTCTCCCTGGAGACGCTGGTGGAGTTATTGCACCCGAAGATGGCTCAGGGCTCGCGCAGGCGACGCTCTCATGAGGTCGTCGCGGTGGATTCGTCGGATCCGACGGTGGGTTTTGAGGAAGCCCTGGAGCGGCGACGACATAATCTTTCGACGAGAATCATCGCTCGAAAAGGGGATAAGATATGACCCGGGACCGATTACGGTTGGCCTTGCCTCAGAGTGGGGAGTTGGAGACGATTCGGGAGCATTTTCAGGCCTGTGGATTTGCGATTCCCGACCTGAGTATGCCGGGATTGCATCATCTCGGTGACCCCCTGAATTGTGGCTATTCCTTTGAGATCTTTCGACTGGCGCCGGCCGACGTAGGGACCTACGTGGAGCATGCGATCAGTCATCTCGGGGTCATGAGTACGGATCTATTGAAAGAGACCCAGTCGGAAGTCTGGCGGCCCTATACGTTTCCCTTTGGTCAATATCCGATGGTTCTTGCTGCTCCTCGTGGGGAGTCGTTTGCCAGTCTGTCGACGAGGCCACAGGTTCGCATCGCCACGCCCTATCCGATGCTGGCGCAGGAGGTTTTTGCTCCCCGGGGAATGCCGGTAGAGGTGGTCAATGTATCGGATAGCTATACGGCTTGTTTGTTGGGGTTGGCCGATGCCTTTGTGGACCGACTCATCGATCCGACGCCGATGTACGAGCACGACTTTCGGGTCCTGGAAGTGTTGGGGCATTCCCGTCTGAAGTTGGTGGTAAACCGAGCCCTGGGCTCTCGCCGCCGCATCGCGATTCAGGCCCTGGTCGGGGCGCTGGAGGCCTGTCAGCCGGAGGCGCCGGAGCCGGTGGAGATACCCTTTGAGGTGGACGACGAATTTCAGCCCGGTCCCTATCTGGAGTGGGACGAGGAAAACGGCGAATCACCAGTCGATGTCACTGACCGGAAGTCGGTGTAAGTGGGTGTCGAGCCAGGCTGCCTGGTCGTAGATGCCTCGATCGTTCAGGATCTTTTCGAGGTGAATATATAATTCTCGAAGACCTGATGGGGGACCGTCGAAGGTGCGAAGCGCCCGGCGGACCTCGGCTTCTGCCTGAAGGGGCTCGCCCTGTCGGTAGAGAAGCCAGCCCAGGGTGTCGATATAGCTGGAGTTTCGAGAGTCGCTGAGGACGATGGCCCGGTAGATCTTATCGATGCCCCGGTCGATGTGTTGGTTGGTGGTGGAGTAGGTGTAGGCCAGATTGTTGAGATAGATGGGGAGGGCGCGGTCGTTGTCGCGATTGAAGAGCGACTGCCAGATGCGGTCGCGGTAAAATCCGTAGGCGCCCTGGGCGTCGTCGGTGCGCTCGAAGGCTCCGGCGAGTTGGCCGGCGAATTGGGTCCAGGTGGCGCCGTGGCCGTCGACGAGGCGGGGGCGTTCTTCTTCGAGGAACCGGCGAATCGTGGCCGGACCGTCGGCCTCATTCATGGCGGAGCGAAGGGCGATCTGAAGCGGCAAGGACACGGCGTTGGTGTCTCGGGTGGGCATCTCGGTGAGGTCTCGCATCAGAAGGATTGCAGCGTCGGTCTGGCCGCTCTGAAGTGCTGCGTGGAGTCCGTGGTAGTGGCTTCGAAGGCGTCCGACGCCGGCTTCGTTGGCGCGGCGGATCTCGGCGACGCCGGCCTCTCCGTCGCCGGCGGAGAAGGTGACGAGAGCCTGTAGATAAAGAGCGTGTGGCGAGGTGCTTCCGTTTTGTAGCTGCTCTGCGATCACTGGCTCGATAAAGCCGTAAAGATGGCGAGTGGCCAGGCGATCGGCCAGTTGGAGGCGCCACAATTGGGGATCGAGGGCCATCTCGTCGAGGCGCTCCAGCCAGGGCTGCGCGCGGTCGGGGAAGCCCATTCCGTACTCGGCCTCGGCGATACGAATCAAGAGCTTGGGCCAGTGGTTTTCGGCGGGAACCTCGTCTGCCAGGACTCGGGCCAATTCGACGTCGAAGTGCTCTCGGGAGAGCATCTCCACGATGACGGCGAGGGCGTCGCGATCAAAATTACGGGCCTGCAGGGTCTCCAACATCAGCTCTCGGGCTTCCACGACGGTGCCCTGCAAGAGGAGAAGGCGAATATGTTCCTTGGCCCAGGTAAAGTTGGCCGGTCGAGACCTTCGAATCTCTTCGACGATGGGGAGCACCAACTGAGGCTCTGACCCGGGGAGGCGATCAAAGAGCAGTTTGGAGAGATCTTCGAACGGTTCGTCGGCGGATGCGATGAATCGCGTTGTGAAATCAAGAGCGGTGCGAGCGTCTCCCTCGTTGAGTGCGGCGATGATAGCGCGTCGCAGAATGTCGGCGGTGGGGGTGAGTTTTACAGCCTGTTTAGCCAGAACCAACGCCTCTTTGTCGCGGCCCATACGCATCAATTCATCGATCAAAGTCTCGCGAGCGTCGATGCGATTGGGCACCCGTGCGAGATAAGCATTGATCTCATCCATCAGGTCATCTCGCTCACCGGAGATGAGCAAGAGGCCAAGATGAAGGATGAAGGGGCGGTGACTTCGAAAGTCGCTCTGGTCGCGCAGGGCTTGATCGACGAGTTCGCGGGCGGGCTCGTCGACGCCGAAGGAGAGAAATCGCCGCGCCAGATCGAGGCGCATATTCTGGAGTTGTTGGGAGCCGTCGGCGTGGCTCAAGATCTCGTCGGCCAGAGCTGCAGCGGTCTCTAATTCTCCCCGGGAGAGGGCCAGTTTGAGGCGCAGAGAGTCGAGCTGGCGGTGTTGGTCGTAGGAGAGATCTCGCTCCGCGAGCACCTCCTCGACCCGGTCCAGGTGTCCCAGGGATGCGATGGTTTCAAGGGAGCGAACCAGGGCGGTGTTGAGGATCTCGTCTTTGGACAGATAGGTCGACAGACCGCGCCGGTTGGAACGGAACGCGACCGAGGGGATGTTCTGGGAGTCCTGTAAGGTGGTGAAGAGGTGGTCGACGGCCCTATCGGGGTCGCCGTGACGCTCCAGATCGTAGTGAATCTTCTGGGGGAGGGCCAGGTGAAGCAGAGACGGTTCTTCGACCAGGCGATCCAGAAAGCGAGCAGCACCGACGGGGTCGCCGGCCAGCTCAAAACGCAGCAGGACGGACTCCAGGGCTTCCGGGTCGGTGGCTCCGTCGAGGAGCCAGGCTTCGAAATGTTCCATCGCCTGAGCGCGTTCGCCCAGGACCAGCAGGGTATGGGCGAGTTGGGGACGGTATTCATCGGCCTGGTGATCGACGGCGGCCTGCAGATAGGAGCGGGCGTCGGCGAGTTGACCGGATCGGGAGCGATGGTCTCCGACGGCGCCGATCAGGCGGGTGTCGCTTCGTTGGAGGGGGTCGACGATGGCCCGCAGGTATTCACGCTGGGTGTTCCAGTCCGAGATTCGGACCATGGAGTGGGCGTTATTCAAGAGCATGATCGAGGCGGTCCCCGGGTCGCCCTCGTCGAACTCTTCGATGATCAGGCGATGGCTCTCTTTCTGGTGGCCGGCCTCTTCCAGGTAAGAGATCACCGCCGAGAGCCCCCAGGAGCGAGCGTGAAGTCGCTCGATGGCGTCGTCCACGGTGGCAGGGTCCTGGCTGCGCAGATCCCAGGCGCCGATGCTGAGGTCGAAGACGCTGGGGATCTGTCGGGCGGTTCGATCGATGTGGGAGGCCACAATTCGGGCGCGGTCGTAGTGACCGGATTCCACGAGGGTCTCGAAGTAGGCCTGGCGCAGAGTGGGCGTAAATCTCTCTTCTGTTCGAAGGCCAAATTCGTATTCTTCCCAGCCGGCGTCGAGGTCGCCGCTGCGGATCAGAAAGAGCCCGCGGGCGGTCCGGATCTCGACGTCATCGGGCGCTGCCTGAATGGCCAGGTCGAAGGCTCGGGCCGCTTCCTCGGCGGCCCCTCGGGCGTCGTAAAAGATAGCAGCTTCCAACCAGGTGCGCTCGGGGGTGGGAGATTGGGCGACGGCCTCTTCGAAGGCTTCAAAAGAGGCCGAGGGGTCTCCGGCGCGGTAATAATTAAGGCCTCGCTGAAAGGCGATCTGGTCGATGACGGTG
Source organism: Myxococcales bacterium (assembly GCA_007120615.1). Taxonomy (GTDB): domain Bacteria; phylum Myxococcota_A; class Bradymonadia; order Bradymonadales; family Bradymonadaceae; genus SKNI01. Next base: position 9,029 of record SKNI01000594.1, read on the forward strand.
TCCCGGAATCGATCGAGCTGGCTGGCAGCTTGTGCCCAGCGGCCCTGATTTTCGAGCACATTGATGGTGAGTCGTCGGGCTCGGGTGCGATTGGAGGATCGCTCGGGGAATTCGGCCACGAGTTCATCGAGGCGGTCGAATTCCTCGGCCTGACGCAGGATCTCGACCA
>SKNI01000027.1 GCA_007120615.1 Myxococcales bacterium
CTCCTTATTTTAATTTCGCCGTGCTCGATCTGGTTGTCGTGGGATAGTGATCACCCCCTTGCGCTGTTCTGTGAGCAGAGTCCAGGGTACTCCCGAATCAGCGCGAATTCAAACCGATCGTTTTTTCCTGAGCCCGAGGTTGCTATATTTAGGGTGTCGTTGTTTTTAACCCCGGTCGGCTCATGCTTGATGCCTACAACCAATTGGTTATTCCCACCCTCTTCGGGATGGAGCCACTGTCGGTCTATATCCTGTTGGCGGTGTTGGTGGTGACCCTGGGCTTGAGTTGGGTGGGGCGAAAGCAAAGGCGGCGGCTGGCCTCTCGGGATCGGCAGATGACGACAGACGCCTCGGCCGCTCAGCTCGAAAGTAAGGGCGGCAGTGAGTTTCCACTTCGGACCACCATGGAGAGCAGTCTGGTGCGGGCCGACGCTCGGGAGCGCGTGGGGCCGGAGCAGATCTTCTTTGCCGCCGATCCCGATAATCCGGCGCGCCATTGTCCGAAATGCGGTCGAAACTTTCCGGGGATCTTTGAGGTCTGTCCCTTCGACACCACGCCCCTGGAGCGAGGGGGCCGGCAAAAAAAGACGGTTCATACGGCGTTGCCGCGGCGATTCTGTCCGGACTGCGGTCGTCGGTTTGGTCCCACGGCCCAATATTGTTATTGCGACGGATTTCCGTTGACCCGGGATTTTGCGGAGGCCTCCGAGGTTGCTCCCATCTTTCGGGTTTGCCGGGAGTGTGGGTTTGAGACCGATGAGGACCTATCGGAATGCCCGCGAGACGGGGAGTTGTTGGAGGTTATCGATCCCAGCGAGCGCGGGGAGGTAACGCCGACGATTCCGTTTAATCGCTGTCGAAACTGCGGTCATCTAGGGGCACCCAACGAGACGGTCTGCCCGGTGGACGGGACGATGATGCTCCCCGAAGTGAGCGCCCGATTGATGAGCCTTCCGCCGACCGGGTTTGGGAATCGGCGGCGGATCTGCAAGGAGTGCGGCTCCCAATTCGGCGACCAATGCCAATATTGTAGCTTTGACGGCAAGGAACTAATTCCGATCAACTAGCCCGAATTACCGGGTAAAGCGCGCGAGCAACTCAACGTGGGCGGTGATGGGAAGCATATCGTGGGCTTCGACCTCTTCGAGGGTCCAGCCGGCTTTTTGCAGTGCTGTGGCGTCGCGGAGAAATGTCTTGGGGTCGCAGCTCATATAGATCAGGGTCTGGGCGGTCCAATCGTCGCAGAGTCTATCGCGAACGGGTTGGCTCAATCCTCGTCGGGGCGGATTGACCAGGATCACGTCGGGTGTGCTGAGCGCTTCGGGCGGCTGCAGAGCCTGTACCACGTCGGGGTCGACGAGGTCGGCGATGTCGAATTCGGCGCTAACTTCGGAGAGTGCGGCGTTCTGGCGAGCGGCGACGACGGCCTCTTCGGCGCTCTCGACGCCCCAGATTCTGGCAGTTTCGGCGCTCCCGTGGCCAGCGACCGCATTGAGGCCCAGAGCGCCGATTCCACAATAGAGATCCCAGACGACGGGGGCATCCGAGGGGCCGGCGGAGGTCCACTGAGCGGCGCGGTTGTAGATTCGGGAGGCCACATCCACGTTGAGCTGGGCGAAAGCTCCCGGCGGGATTTGTAAGTCGATTTGACCGTAGCGCTCCTGCAGGGTTCCCTTTCCGCGAATGATATTGGTCCGGGCCACGCGGATGGCGTTGGTCTCTCGGTCGTTGACGCTGACCCCTACGCCGACCACGTTTTCCAGGGCAAAGAGGTCGTCTGCTGCCTGAACGATCCACTGGGCGTCGGCGTCTCGGACCACCAATTCTACGACCACGTCACCATCGGACTCCCGCATCGAAACCCAGCGCAGCGCTTCCTCTTCGCCGTCAACGGGAGCTTTGAGAGCGGTCAAAATATCTTCGGTGCGGCGGTGAAGGTCCATGATCGCCGGGCGCACCACCAGGCAGTCTCGCATGGCGGCCACGTGCTGAGAGCGGGGGGCGTAGGAGCCGAGGATGACCTCCTGGCTGCGGCGGTGGGCCACGAAGTTGGAGCGATTGCGATATTCTCGTTGCTGTGGGGCGCTGTGCCAGGTGACATTCACGCCCAGGGGCTCCAGGGCTTCGTTGGCGGCCCGAAGCTGAATCTGATCGCGAGTGGACGGCGCCAGATGCATCGCCGGGCAACCGCCGCATCGTCCGCGAATGGGGGCGGCGTGACGACAGGATGGCTGTTGAAAGTTCTCGCCGCGTTGATGGACGTTGACCACCTCTGCGTAGGCCAGAGGGTGATGCTGACTCACCGAAGTGATCGCCACATCCACTTCATCGCCGGTGGCCGTGCCCGCGACCAGTACCTGTCGGTCTTCTTTTGTGAAATAGCCGCGAAGCTCCGCGTCCACCCCTTCGATTATTACTCGTTCGTATCGTTTTTCCATGGGTTCTCCTTACTCCCTTCAGCAACTCCCGTCGAGGACGTTTGATCGGGAGAGGCGATTAATGCCGGGTGTTGCGCTCGATGACCCGTTTGACGATGGACTCCGTAAATCGGGTCAGAGCGGCGTCGCTGAATCGGAAAAATAAGGAGGGTTCAATAAGCTCGAGCTCCGCGACCACGGGCTGTTTATCGGCGTTCTCTACGAGATCGACGCGGGCGTATAAGAGATTTCTGCTCACCGCCTGAAGGGCTGAGCGAGCGACGGTGAGCTCGTCGGCGGTGGGCTCGTGGGGCCCGGTGACCCGCTCGTCGTCCTCGGCGAATCGAGGGTGTTTTCGGATGCAATGAGTGCACTCCCCATCGATAAAGATAAGAGAGCGTTCGCCGTGATGATCGACGCTCTCGATATAGGGTTGGACCAGGACGTCCTCGGCATCCACGAGACGGCGAAACGTAGCCTCGTCCAGGTTCTCTTGCTCCATTGCGTGGGTCTCATAAGAGCCGGCGGAGACCGCCGGTTTGATGACCAGTCGCGGCCACTCCTCGCCGCGGCTGATCTGCTCCAATGAGATCGTGGTCCCCTTCTCCACCAGAACGGTGGGGACCACGGGAACTCCCCGCAACGGAAGGGTCAACAGATAACTCTTATGAGAATTCCACTCCACCACTTCGGGCGGATTGAGCAGAAGAGAGACGTTATCGACCTCGCTGGCCCACTGCAGAAACGCATCCCGACGCCGGTGGTAATCCCAGGTCGAACGGATCAGGGTAACGGCGCTCGTGGACCATTCGACGCTCTCATCGTCCCAGGCGCACAGGCGCACCTCCAAACCCGCCTTCGTCAGGGCATTCAGCAGGGGGACTTCATCGGGGTTCGGTTCCGGAAGAGGTCGGCAGGTCACCAGAGTGACGTCAAAGGCAAGAGACATGATGGGTTCACTGAGTGGAGAGTGGTTACGGTGATAGAGGTGTAATGAGGATTCATCGCAACTCGGGATGAAGCCCATTTTCGAGTGTCCAGACGGTTTGGAAATCCCAGTTGGAGAAGCTGTCTTCCAGAGTGAACTGGACTTCTGTCAGGGGTAGCCCCGGGCCGGATAAGTCTGGGTTCGCGTCGCCATTCCAATAGGAATCCTGGACGGACTGATTCGCACCGGGGCCGGTGGGGGCCACTCCACTGAGGCCGGAATCTCCGCTGATGACACCGTAGGAAAAGGTGCGGTTTATCAGAGCGCCCGGTTCGGTTCGTCCGGCGACGCCCCCGACGCGAGCCCCTCCGGTGATATTGCTGAGCGAGTAGGAGTCGGTCACGGAGGCGTCCGCAGCGAGTAGTCCGGTGATCCCGCCGATCTCGGACTCTTCACCGGTGACGTCGCCGGTGGCATAGGAGTTCACAATGGCACCGGCGGTTCCAAAGTCGGTGCGGCGCACAAAGCCCACCAGTCCGCCGACTCCCTGAACTCCCAGGACCTCTCCGGTAGCGTGGGAGCCGGTGATGGTTCCCTCCAGACGACCGGCCAGCCCGCCTACTTCGACCTCTCCGATGACGCTTCCCTGAGCAAAGGAGTTTTGAATGGGAGGCTCCGTCTCGCTCCAATCTTCACCGCTGATGCTCGCCGCCCGTCCGACGAGGCCGCCGACGAAGTTTACGCCTCTGACGTCTGCGGTGGCGTGGGAGTCGATGATGGTCGATTGGGGACGGGCGATGCCGACGAGCCCGCCGACGCCTTGATCTCCTACGACGGACCCGGAGACCGAGCTGTTGCGGATGGTGCCAAAGAGTACGCCCGCCATTGCTCCGACAACTTCTGGACCTTCAACGTCGACATCCACCAGGTGAAGATCGCGGATCACGCCGTCTTCGCCGAGGGCTCGGAACATCCCGGAATAGGGAAGGGAAGAGGAGATTGAAAGATTCTCGATGGTGTAGCCCTTGCCGTCAAAGGAGCCCTGAAAGGGGTTGAACACGCGACCGATCGGATTGAACTCCTCATCGCCCAGATCGGAGAGGTCAATATCGGTGTAAAGTTCAAAATGATGATCGAGGTAGTCGTTGGATGCCCCCACACGGTTAAGCTGGACGGCCGAGCAGATGAGGTAGGGGTCGTCTTCGGTACCGTCACCGCCGCCGAAGGGGCTCAGCGTTCGATCACAGGCCGGCTCGGTGCAGATTCCATCCTCGCAGACATCATCGCCGTCGCAGGGGGTGTCACAACCTCCGCAATGATCTTCGTCTCGTCGGAGGTCTCGGCAGACTCCGTCACATGCTTCGAGGCCGTCTTCGCATAAGGGGCCTGGATCAGTGTCGAGTTCGGCATCGGGAGTGTCGGCATCGGGAGTGTCGGCATCTGGGGCGTCAGGGGTGTCCGATATATCGGTATCGGAAGCATCGGCATCTGGAAGGTCAGTATCCGGCGGATCTGTGTCCGAGGCATCGGCGACAGCGTCGGGAGCATCAGCATCTTCGCCTGCGTCGAGCTCTTCCATCTCACCGACACAGACTCCGTCGCGAACCAAGAGGCCGCCGCTACCAAGACAGCTCTGGCTCTGAGGGCAGTCGCTATCAGAGCGACAGTTGGCCTCTTCGGAGAGCGTGCAGCCAGTGGTCGTGGCGAGGCTCAACACCAGCAGGCAGCTCAATAGAGGAGTCCAGAGGGACGCAAATACGCGATGGGAAGTAGGCATCAGGAATTCTGTGGTTATGATGCGGTTTGGTTAGGATGCTGGCCGATTCCGAACTGGCATCTTACGCATTTGCTCATCGCCATGACAAGCGGAGCGCGGACGTCCGCGGTCCGATTTCGAACTCTACGAGGTAGTACAATGCTGCGAATTTCTACCCTTGCGACGCTGTTGCTTCTTCTTATGACCATGGTCGCCTGCCAGACCACCACCCCGGAGCGCACGGAGGCGTCAGAGATCGAGTCTGAAGAGCTAGAAGTGGCGACCCTTGCGGGAGGTTGCTTCTGGTGTATGCAGCCCCCCTTTGATCGGCTGGAAGGGGTAGAGTCGACGATCGTCGGCTATACCGGCGGAGTTGAAGAGAGTCCGGCCTATCAAGAGGTAGCCGGCGGACAGACCAGTCATCTGGAAGCGGTTCAGGTTCGATTTGATCCGGAAGTGGTTTCCTACGAGGAGGTTTTAGACGTCTTCTGGAGGAGCATCGATCCCACCGACGACGGCGGCCAATTTGCCGACCGCGGTGATCATTATCGAACAGCGATCTTTGTTCACGACGAGAGCCAACGGCAGATAGCCGAGGACTCCCGTGATGAGATGGCGAGCACCGGTCCCTTTGACGACCCTATCGTCACCGAGATCCGCCAGGCCGAGACCTTCTGGGTCGGGGAGGACTATCACCAGGATTATTATCTAAAGAATCCCGATCATTATCAGTCCTATTATGTGGGGTCCGGGCGGGCCGGGTTTCTTGAAGATACCTGGCAATAAGCTCGTGGGAGATCACGGAGCGCGGACGTCCCCGAAGATGCCCGCGTAGACCCCTCTCCGGCGGCCGTTGTTCAGGGCGCGGGGGAGGTCCCCGAGCATCGCGAGGGGGGAGGGGACCCGACGGCAAATAGAAGCGTTCATATCGAGACTCTTCTGAGCCCCGAACCGGTCCCCTCCGACCGGGCTAAACTGCAGCCCGCCCACCTCCCCCGCGGCCTGGACTGCGGCCGCCGGAGAGGGTTGCCGTCGGTTCTCTGGACCACCTGTGGTTTGCGGGTCGACCGGCCCGCCCGACCGAAGCGCCTCAATCAGCCCACCCCAATAACCGAAAACGCTGAAGATGCCCGCGTAGACCTGCTACCAATGTGTCCCATGAACAGACGGGGACGTCCGCGCTCCTTCAATACCTGGCAATAAGCTCGTGGGAGATCACTGCCAACGGAGTTGAGGACGGTCCAGACCTTCCTCTTCCAGGACCCAGACCTCGGAGAAGTCCCAGCCGTCGAAGTTACTCTCGTCGGTAAACTCCGAATTGGTAAGGCCCGTGCCTCCGACGCTGGCTTCGACAGCGGTGTTGTCGCTATTCCAGTAGGAAGTATCGATATTGGTACTTCCCGTGGAGCGGCCCACCAGGGCGCCCAGGTGGCTGGAGCCCGAAGGGTCGCCGAAGGAATAGGAGTCAATCACGTCACCGCTGGCGAGGCGGCCACAGAGACCACCGACCTGTTCCCCACCGGTGACGTCGCCGAGAGCGTATGAATCGCGCACCTCACCGTTGTTGAGTTCGCCGACCAGGCCGCCGACATCACTGGCCCCGTCGGCGTTGACATCACCCTGGGAGAAGGATTGGGAAATGGTCGCGGTGGAAATTCCCACCAGGCCGCCGATATCGGAGCCATTGGCGGCGTTGACCGTTCCTGTAGAGTGGGAGCGGGTGATTCCACCAACGTCTTCTCCTACAAGTCCGCCGACGGCCGTGCGCCCGGCGGCCGCGATATCTCCGATAGCATAAGAATCGGTGATCGAAGCATTATTGGAGCCAACCAATCCCCCGATCGCAGCCGTCTGTCCGGTGACCGTTCCCTCGGCATAAGTCTGCGAGATGGCTCCGTAGCTGACTCCTACAAGTCCGCCGACGTTGCCGCTTGCGCTTACGTCACAGGTTGCGTGGGAGTCGGTGATGGAGCCTGTGGATTCGAGGTGTCCAACCAAACCACCCACATCATTTCCGCCTTCCACGAGAGTGCCGGTGGCCGAGGAGTTGGAGATGGATCCCTGCGACTGTCCGACGAGTCCTCCTGTGGAGTTGGCTCCCTGGACATGGCCGGAGGCCGTAGATCCTGAGATAGAGCAGCCCTGATCGAGCGATCCGACGAGGCCGCCGATGGTATCGGCCCCGGCGGTGACGTCGCCGGTGGCCTGAGAGTCGATGATCTGGCAGGCGCCACCGGTGGAGCTGCGGTTTCGGCCTGCTAATCCTCCGGCGTGCGGGCCGGTCGCGCCCACCGAACCGCTGGCAGTGGAGTCCCGGATGGTGCCGTTATTTCGACCCACCAGGCCACCGGTAAATTCTCCTCCCGAGACCGAAACGTCGGCGTGGGAGTTGGAGATGGTGCTGTCATCGCCGCCGGTGGCGCCCACGAGTCCTCCGACACGGCTATTTCCGGTGACCGAACCAGATGCCTCGCTATCTTCGAGAGTTCCCAGTAGGCCGCCCACCAGAGCGCCTACCACTTCGTCGCCGCTGACCTCGACGTTGACCAGGTGAGTGTTGCGAATCAGGCCGCCATCGACCCATCCGAACATCCCGATATCGTTATCCGTGGACGAGATGACCAGGTTATCAATCTCATTTCCACCGCCGTCGAATTCACCGGTGAAGGGATCGTCGGAGGTTCCGATCACGGTGAACGGCTCTCCTTCGAGGTCGATGGGTTGAGAGACTCGGAAGTGAAGGCTCAGGCTGGCGACGTCTGCGCCGATGAGGTTGAGCTGCTCCTTGTTGCAGATGAGATAGGGTTCTTCTCCGGTACCCTCGCCGCCGCCGAAGGCATCGGTGACGGTGGGGTTGCAATCGAGCTCCACGCACTCACCCTCCTCGCAGGTTTCAGCGGCGGTGCATTGGATGCCGCATTCGCCGCAGAATTGGTCGTCGGTTTCCAGATCTCGGCATTGGTCGCCGTCGGGGGCCGTCGGGCAATACACCAGGCTGGGGTCGGCGTCGCATTCATATTGGCAGGTGTCCTGACAGCTGACGGTCACCCCTTCCGGGTCGTCGCACGGGGTGTCGCAGGCGCCGCAATGATCGAGATCACTGGTGATATCGATGCATTGGTTGACCCCTTCACAGAATTCTTCGGGGGCCTCGCAGGAAGTATCGACGACGCACTCCTGGCCGTCGCAGACTTCGCCGTCGCCGCAGATATTTCCACAGGAGCCGCAATTATTCTCGTCGATCGGTACGCATTGACCGTCGCATTCGAGCTGGTCCGCCGGGCATCCGGCGTCGGGAAATCCGGTGTCCCCTTCCATAAGACAGAAGCCCCCTACGCAGGTGGAGCCCGAAGGACAGGGCTGGCCATCGGCACAGCTGACCTCTTCCAGATTGCCCGAGTAGGAGCAAGCAGAGAGCAGAAAGACGCTCATGGTCAGAAGAAATGCGCCGGGTATAAGTCTGCGGTGTAGAGTGCGAAGAAGAGCGTTAGTGGTGTGTGGCATCATCTAGTTGGACCTATTTACTTCGAGGTTTTTGAACAGCACTTTCGTGAGAGTTTATCTCAGGATGGAGCGAGTTCATAGTGGCGTGGTCGGAGCGTCGTGAAAGTCTTCGGGGTCGGCATCCGGGAGGTCTGGGAGGTCATCTTCGGGAAGTCCGATTTCATCGAAGAGTTCATGAGCTACGTAGATCGGGATTTCATCTCCCACAGCGAGCGCGATGGCATCGGAGGGGCGGGCATCGATCTCGAGGACACCGGTTGGAGTGATAAGAAAGATGGTCGCAAAGAAGGTGCTATCTCGCAGGCTGTGGACGTGAACTTTCCCGATGGAGGCACCTAATTCATCGATGATATTATCGACCAGGTCGTGGGTCAGGGGGCGTTGAAAAGTCTCTCCTTCCAGTCGCAGTTGGATGGCCAGGGCCTGGGCCGTATCGATGAAGATCGGCAGCATGGCCTCCCGTTCAGGAGATCGCAATA
>SKNI01000706.1 GCA_007120615.1 Myxococcales bacterium
ATATCGTCGGCTATTCGATGGGCGGACGCGTCGCCCTACACCTGGCTCTTTGTGCACAAGATCGAGTGAAGTCGTTGGTCCTGGAATCCACCTCTCCCGGTCTCCCCGGGGCCGCAGCACGAGAAGCCCGAGCAACCCTCGATAGTCGCCGCGCAGATGCCCTCCGGGCTGACGGCCTCGGAGCCTTTCTGGACGACTGGTATCAGGCGGACCTCTTCGAATCTCTGAGGCTTCACCCTCGCTTCGATGAGATTCTCAGCCTTCGAAGAAAAGGCGACGCCGAAGCACTGGCTGCCGTCATCGAAGCGATGAGTCCCGGCCGCCAACCCGACCACTGGCCCCATCTCCGCAGGCTTCACATTCCCACTCTGTTGCTCGCCGGCGCCCTCGACCATCGCTACACAAAAAGCACCAGAGAGGCCGCCGCCCTGCTCCCGGCCGCTGAATTTCGAATCGCCACCGATGCCGGCCACAACATCCACTTCGAATCCCCAAAGTGGTTCATTCAAGCCCTCACCGAATTCATTTCCTGATCGGTCTCCTGGAGAGCTGACCAGCTCTCTCCCCTGCTAATTTCCTTGACCCTACCGGGTCGGGAACCATATTCGGCTCGCCTCATTTCCTACAGTTCAAAACCCTTTGAACAACTGAACTGTTGGTGGTAATGAAGGGGTGTGAAATTTATGCTCACCCACGGCCTGTAGCCAGAAATAGATGGCGGCCGAAATAAGGCGGACCGAGCAGAAACGAGAATATTTGAATGAGATTCGGATTTTGCGAATCCCGAGGCATCGCAACGCTATGTCGAGCGGCGAACGAAATCCGAAAATCGTCGAATAGACCGCCTTCTGCAACGGAAGCCACTTTCCGGATGCCATCGAAATAGCAACGGAGTTGACCACATGGTTTCTGACATCTTTGACACCGAAGCCTGGGACGAAGTGCCCGGCTTTGAATTCCAGGACATCACCTACCACCGCGCAAAGGAGCAGGGCACGGTTCGCGTCGCATTTAACCGCCCCGAGCTTCGAAATGCTTTTCGACCTCAGACCGTTGACGAGCTCTACCGCGCCCTCAATCACGCTCGGCAGACAAGCGACGTCGGCTGTGTGTTGATCACGGGAAACGGCCCCTCCCAAAAAGACGGCGGCTGGGCGTTTTCCTCCGGCGGTGATCAATCCGTGCGCGGCGCCGATGGTTATAAATACCAGACCGATGTCGCTGGAGCCTCCCCCAAGCTGGGCCGACTCCACATCCTTGAGGTTCAACGACTCATTCGCTTTATGCCCAAGGTCGTCGTCGCCGTCGTACCGGGCTGGGCCGTCGGTGGCGGACACAGCTTGCACGTCGTCTGCGATTTGACCATTGCCAGCACGGAGCACGCCGTCTTCAAGCAGACCGATCCCGATGTCGCCAGCTTCGACGCCGGTTACGGGTCAGCTCTTCTGGCACGACAGGTCGGACAAAAACGAGCCCGAGAGATCTTCTTTCTTGGCAAAAACTACGACGCCCAGGAAGCCCTGGAGATGGGATTGGTCAACGAATCGGTCCCCCACCAAGAGTTGGAGTCCCGCGCCTTAGAGATCGGCGCCATCATCAACTCCAAGAGTCCCATGGCCATGCGAATGCTCAAATACGCCTTCAACCTCCCTGACGATGGCCTCGTCGGTCAGCAGCTCTTCGCCGGTGAGGCTACTCGATTGGGCTACGCCACCGAGGAAGCCACCGAAGGACGAGAGGCCTTTTTGGAAAAGCGGCCCCAGGATTACTCCAAGTTCCCCTGGCATTTCTAAGCTCCTTATTGACTGCGGCGAGGACTGCCGGTGTGCCCACAAACACGCGTTGAGAGTACAGGGAGGAACCTTCTTGCGGTGATGGAACTCGCCAGCGATGGCAACCCCGTGCTCTATCGTCGTGGACCAGATGGAGCAGAATTTCTGGCCATCGGCATCGAAGAGAGCCCGAAACACCCGTTTCCACAGGTGATCTGGCGCGCCTTCGACGAAAACTACGGCGGCATATCTCTCGATAGTCCCTGGGCTGACTTTGTCCGAAACCACCGCTACACGCCTTCGGTGATCGTCACAAACGAGCGAAAGTTCACCGAAGTCCTGGCCTTTACGGTTGAGGACTGCGACCACTGGCGCAACGTAGTCGAGTCCGCACCACTTTCATCATCTGATATCCCCGAATATCTGGAGACCACATTCCTCGACGAATCTTCCTTTCGAGAAGGCGTTGAAACCGTCAAAGCCAGCGCCGCTGCCAAAGTCGTACTGGCCAGACGAGCCCGGGTCTCCACAAGCGGCCCTATCCCTCCGGCCGAACTTCTTCAGAAACTCGGCGCCAACTACCCGACGTGCACCCTCTTCGCTATCTCTCCGGGAGAGTCGACCTACCCAATCTTTGTCGGCGCGACCCCGGAGTGCCTCGTTCAAAATCGCGACGGCCAACTCTCAACCATGGCTTTGGCCGGGACCACCGACGACCGGCCGGACCGCTCTCGTGACGAAGCCGAAGAGGTGCTCCTCAATAGCGAGAAGGACCGTCAGGAACACCGCTTCGTTCGCGATATGATCGTCGAAGCGCTCAGCCCGCTGTGCGACGAGATCAACGCCCCCGAGAGCCCTCAGATCTTGCGGCTCGCAACGCTCTCTCACCTTCAGACTCCGGTGTCTGCCCGGCTCAAAGCCGACGTGGGAATTCTGGACGCCGCCGACGCCCTCCATCCCACACCGGCGGTCTGCGGCACGCCCCGCGAAGAAGCGCGACATCTGATCGCCGAACACGAGGGCTTTGACCGAGGACTCTACGCCGGCTTCTTCGGCTGGATGCACGAAGACGACGGCGTTTTCGACGTGGCCCTTCGTTCCGCACTCCTCGACGAAAACGGCGCCACCCTCTACGCCGGAGCGGGCATCACAAAAGACAGCGACGTAGACGTCGAGTGGGCCGAGACGTCCCAGAAGTTTCGCCCCCTCCTCGACGCCATCGGGGAGGTCTGTCAGTGAAAAACGTCATGACCAACGCCAACACTCTCTGGGCCCATGTCATCGTCGACGAACTCGCCCGCTGCGGCCTTCGCCACGTCTGCATCGCTCCCGGATCGCGCTCCACACCGCTGGTCGTGCAATTTGCCGAGCATGAGCACATCGAAGATCACTCCATCATCGACGAGCGCTCCGCCGGATTCTTCGCCCTCGGAATCGCCCAGGCCACAAAAGAACCAGTCGCCATCCTTTGCACTTCGGGCACCGCGGCGGCGAACCTCTTTCCCGCCATCTGCGAGGCCAACGCGGCCTCCATTCCACTGCTTATCCTCACCGCCGACCGCCCTGCCGAACTCCAGAGCGTGGGCGCCTCCCAGGCCATGGATCAGATCCACCTCTACGGCACTCACGTGCGCGCTTTCCATCAGGTCGCGCAGCCGGAGGCCATCCCCAAGAAACTTCGCTACGCCCGAGCCCTGGCCTGTCGGGCTTATGCTCAGGCAAACGGCGCCAACCCGGGACCGGTTCATCTGAACCTCCCCTTTCGAAAACCCCTGGCTCCAGTGCCCGTCGTTGAAAATCACCCCGACGCCGTCCCTTCGGACCTGGCAGAACAGGATTCGGTAGCGCTCTTCGGCCGACCTAACGGCCGGCCTTTTTCGCAGATTTCGACCGGTCGCCTCAGCCCCGACCAGGCTACGACAGAAGCCTTCATCGAAGCGATTCGATCGGCCCAAAGACCGATCATCTTCGCCGGCGCCGACCCCCACGCCCATCACTACCGAGAGGACCTCTTCACCTTCGCCAACGCCATCGGCGCGCCCATCATCGCCGAGCCGACCTCATCGCTTCGATACACCGAACCTGACGGCTCTCCCCGTCCCGAAATCGTCACCGCGATCGATATTCTACTCCCCGAATTCTACCGCCAGGTCGAGCCCCCTGACCTGATCATTCGCATCGGGAAAGCGCCGCTTCTCTGGTCCACCCAGGCCTGGATCCGTGACCACCATCAAGTGGAACAGATCCTCATCGGGCCCGACACAGAACCCGCTGATCCCGATCACATAGCGAGCCGTCAGTTCCGCTATCACGTCGAACGTTTGCTCCAACCGGCTTCGATAGGGCTTGCCGGCCAGCCTTCGGGCGCGAGCCGCGGTGGTGCGTGGGCCACTTCCCACAAAATTGCCGAAGCCGCCGCAAAGACTGGACTCAGCAAACTCCTCGGCGACCAGCCTTTGAGCACGCCACGAGCCTGGAAGGAGTTGGGCGAAGCCTTGCCCTCGGGGACCAGACTCTTCGTCTCCAACAGCATGCCGATTCGAGACCTCGACGTATTTCTCGGCCAACCCGCAGGCCCCATCGAGATCTACTTCAATCGGGGCATCAACGGTATCGATGGAATCATCTCCACCGGCTTCGGTATCGCCTGCGCCTCTTCGAAGCTCGAATCACACCCACAGGGTCCAACGGTGATCGTAACCGGCGACATCGCCTTTAGACACGACATGAGCGCTCTGATGCTGGCTTCAGACATGGAGATCAACGCCACCATCGTCCTCCTCGATAACGACGGCGGAGCGATCTTTGATTATCTGCCCATCGCGGACCACTGCGACGTTCAGGAGCGCCACTTCCTCACCTCCGGGCGACGCTCCCTCGACACTACGACCTGTGGGCCCTGCGAAATCTGGAGCCCCGAGTCATCCTCCGAGTTTCGACAAAATCTCACCGATTCCTTTGACCGACCCGGCGTTCAGATCATACATCTTCGAACCGATCATCGCCGCGACCAGAAACTTCGCCAATCGCTTAACGAAGCCGCTGCCAACCACGTGCCATCATGACCACTGCTTCCCCACAGAGTCCCGAGATGAGTAAAGCCCGAGCATGGCTGCTGGCTACGCGTCCCAAGACCCTCGCTGCTGCTGCGGTCCCGGTCGCCGTGGGAACGGCGGTTGCCTTTCATCACGATGTCTTTGTGTTGCTTCCGGCGCTTGCCGCTTTTGTAGGAGCGGGACTGATTCAAATCGGCACCAATCTCGCAAATGACTTCTTCGACGCCGAAAGTGGAGCCGACAACGAGGACCGCCTCGGGCCCACCCGCGTCGTTCAGGCAGGACTGCTTTCAGCGACAGCCGTCAAACGTGCCACGGCGCTTGTATTTTTGGCCGCCGCTCTCGTCGGCGCGTACCTCGTCGCCGTCGCCGGCTGGCCAATACTTATCATCGGCATCGCCTCGATCCTTTCGGGCTTGGCCTACACCGGCGGTCCCTATCCCCTGGGATATAACGGGCTCGGCGATATTTTCGTTTTCATCTTTTTTGGCCTCGTCGCCGTCACCGGCACCTATTATGTGCAGGCGCTGACCTGGTCTCCCGAGGCTTTCATCGCCGCCATTCCCATCGGCTTTCTGTCCACCGCCATCCTGGTGGTCAATAATTATCGAGATATCGATACCGACCGGGATGCCGGAAAAAACACCCTGGCCGTGCGCTTTGGCGAGGAAGCGACCCGGGTTCAGTACGCCCTTTTGATCGCAGCGTCCTACGCCGTTCCAGCAGTCCAGTGGCTGGCGTTTGACCACACGATGACCATCTTATTGCCATTTCTCAGCCTCCCCCTGGCTCTGGTTCTGATTCGCTCTCTCTGGCGCACCAAAGGACGCGACCTCAACCCCGTACTCGCAAGAACTGCCGGTCTTCTGACCGTCTTTGGCGTCCTCTATGCCGCGGGGTACGCCCTATGACGACTCTGCGCATCGAGAAGCTGACGGGCCAGGTCCTATCGTTACCGCTGGCCAGTCCCCTGGTGACCGGGCGGGGCACCTACGACGGACGGGAAGTTCTGATCGTCACCTGCGAACTCATTATTCGAGACGGCCGGCAAGAAACTCGCATTACTGGCTTTGGCGAAGCAGCGCCTCTAGCGGGATGGAGCGCAGAAGAACTCGACTCCTGCGTTCAAGACCTTCAGCGCCTCGACGTCCCGCTGGAGTTCAAGCCAACTCCTAGAGAAAACCCGCTCGCAGAAATACGCAATCTCGACGCTTATCTCCCTTCTCTTGTCGACACTCCCACCCTTCGGTTCGCCGTGGAGATGTCCATCCTCGATGCCCTGGCAAGATACTTTGAAATACCCCTGCGCCAGCTCCTCGCCGGCCCCTCATCTGAGATTGTCGACCACATTGCCGTGCAGACCACGCTGGGTTCTACCGACGTTGACACGACCTGCAGTGCTGCCCACGCAGCAGTAGAAGCCGGCGCAAAAGCGATCAAAATAAAGGTCGGGGCTACCTCACCGGC
Organism: Myxococcales bacterium; assembly: GCA_007120615.1. Taxonomy (GTDB): domain Bacteria; phylum Myxococcota_A; class Bradymonadia; order Bradymonadales; family Bradymonadaceae; genus SKNI01. The sequence continues at coordinate 6,296 of SKNI01000706.1, forward strand.
CGAAGACCTCAGCCGTATCAAAGCCCTTCGCGAGAGTTGCCCCGAGATTCGCCTCCGACTGGACGCCAACGGCGCCTGGAGCGCCGAAGAAGCCCGGGAGTTCATCGAAAAAGCGGCGCCGCTCCAGATCGACCTCATCGAGCAGCCTCTTCCAAGAGGCGAAGAAGAAGCGCTCCTTGAGCTGGCCCGAAACTCCGCTATCGACATCGCCGCCGACGAGAGCTGCACGTCGATATCCAAGACCCGAATGCTCATCGACTCCGGCATCGACGCCCTGGTTCTCAAGCCTTCCACATTGGGCGGCCTGCTTACCTGCCGCGAACTCATCGAATACGCGACAGGCCAGGGAGTACGAGTGATCGTGAGTAATCTGATGGAGAGCGCCATCGGTCGCCGCGCCGCCGCCCAACTCGCTGCCTCCCTGCCACAACTCGATGGACCTCACGGCCTGGCCACGGGCTCCTGGTTCTCTACTGACACGGCACCCGATAACGACCGGATCTCTGGTGGAGACCTCCATCTTTCAGACCATCCGGGCCTTGGTTTCACGCCCCGTTTCACAGCCGTAACCCCTCAAAAGAAAGACCTTTTTCGAGATGCCAGCCCGGTACAAAACTGGCTCGAGCTCCAATCACAACAATCTCCCGAAAAAGTCGCACTGGTCGTCGGTTACCGACAACTAACTTACGCGGACCTCGCCGATGAAGTGATCCGCCGGGCTGCTCTCCTGACTCGCAGAGGTGTCCGAAAAGGTGACTCTGTCGCCCTCATCGCCGCCAACTCTGCCGATTGGATCATCGCAGCCCACGCTATCTTCTGGACCGGCGCCACCCTGGTCGCCCTCCACCCCCGCTCCACCGAGGACGAACTGGCGAACCAACTCGCCACCTTGAATCCTGCGCTCATCATCAGCGCCCGGGAGTATGCCAGTCTCGGCATCCCGACGATTTCCCCGGGAGCTCTGGCCAACGCCGAGGTACCATCGAAGCCCCTTGCCGCCCGGCCCTTATCCGAAGACGATGTCCTGACGATTCTCTTCACCTCCGGCTCCACAGGTCATCCCAAAGCCGTCCCGCTGACCGTGGGAAATCACCTCGCCAGCGCCCGAGCGTCCGCCGAACGGCTGGGATGTGACGACGATGACCGCTGGCTTTGCTGCCTGCCGCTCTGCCACATCGGCGGACTCGCCATTGTCCTGCGAAGCGCCATCTACGGCACGGCCATCGAGTTGGTCCCCCGGTTTGAACCTCAGATCATCATCGACCGCCTCACCGACCGACCCGTTACCCTGGCATCCTTTGTGCCCACCATGCTCTTTCGCCTCCTCGATCACAGCGCCGGCGCCATCGAGAATCAACTCCGGGCAGTGCTCGTCGGAGGAGGCCCGATCACCGCCGACCAACTTCGCGACGCCCGCCGCCTCGGACTCCCGGTGCTTCCGACCTACGGAATGACCGAAGCTGCCTCCCAACTTACGACGCTCTCTCTCGATGCCGGCGGGGAGCACCTTCATACGGCGGGCACGCCGCTAAGCGGCGTCGAGCTTGAACTTCGCGACGCCGACCTCAACCCTGTTCCCACCGGTGATGCCGGCGCGATCTGGGTCCGCGGCCCCATGCTCACCTCCGGCTATCTCAACTCCGACAACTCCGCATTTATTGACGGCTGGTACAACACCGGCGACTTCGGCCGCCTCGACCACCGCGGTCGCCTCCTCATCGAGCACCGCCAGAGCGACCGCATCGTCACCGGCGGTGAAAACGTCGACCCCCTGGAAGTCGAGCAAGTGTTGCGCGATAATACCCGGGTCTCCGACGTCGCCGTGGTCGGGGTTGACGACCCCGAATGGGGCCAACTCGTAGCTGCCCTCATTGTCACCGAAGACGAATCCCAACATCTCATCGACTCCCTTCAGAGTCGCTGTCGAACCGAATTAGCTCCCTTCAAAGCCCCTCGCCTCTGGGCGATTACCAACGAGATTCCCCGTACGGCCACCGGTAAAGTCCGGCGCAGCGTCGTGCGAACTCACTTCAAACCCACATTGTGAAAGCAATTATGTCTTATACCGACGTCGTATCCCCGGAGTGCTCTACGGCTCCCTCTATCACTTCGGACTTCCCGAAGATCACCGCCCGCCCCAACGGCGCCACCTCGGTGGTCTCCATCGGTGATGTTCCCTTCGGCGGAGAGGTCATCCCGATCATCGCCGGACCCTGCGCTGTGGAGTCTCAGGACCTCATCGAACGGGCCGCCCACATGATAAGCGATCTTGGCGGTGCCGTCCTTCGCGGCGGGGCCTACAAGCCTCGGACCTCCCCCTACAGCTTCCAGGGCCTCGGCATCGAGGGCCTGGAGATGATGCGTCAGGCTGCAGACGAGGCCAATATTCCGCTCGTCACCGAGGTACTCTCCCCGGAGGTCGTAGAAACCATGGAGCCCCTGGTCGACGCCTTTCAGGTGGGCGCTCGAAATATGCAGAATTTTGCGCTCTTGAAGGCTCTTGGTCAGTCCACCAAACCGGTCCTCTTGAAGCGATCCTTCGGCGCCACGCTGACCGAATGGATTTTAGCTGCCGAATATATCGCAGACTCCGGAAACGATCAGATCATCCTCTGCGAAAGAGGGATTCGGTCCTTCGGAGACGAAACCCGGTTTACCCTCGATCTGGCCGGCGCGCTGTGGGCTCGCTCCAAGACCCGGCTCCCCGTCATCGTCGATCCCTCCCACGCCATCGGCCTGCCCAACCTCATCGGCGCCGCCACGGCC
>SKNI01000447.1 GCA_007120615.1 Myxococcales bacterium
AGAGCGCTGGCTGGACCGGGCTGAGGGTGGTGACGAGCGGCCGGCGTGGCTGCGGCGTCTCTGGCGAAGCGTAGAGGCAGAGGCGGCTGGCGGGAGTCGCTTGCCGCCACGGACGCCTTGAGCAACTACGAAACTCGTTCGGCAAACTTTTTGCACCCATAAGACATCTCATCGTCGCATTTTGGACATCCCTGGGGCTAATGTAGTTCGTAAACTCACGATGTAGATGGCATTAATTCGAAATCGAAAGCACGCAAATACACTTGCTCGTCGAGGATTAAATTGGTGAGATTTTTAGCGGCCATAGCCCTTATGGCTCTGTTTTCGATATCTCTGGTGGCTGCAGGCCTCGCTATCGGTTGGGGTCTTAACCGTCATGTGGAAACCAGCGCAGCGGACTTCGTATTCGAAGATCACAGCGATATTACTCCACGTACGGTCGCGATCGTGCTCGGCGCTCGCGTCTATTCAGATGGTGCGCCCTCGGCGGCGCTGGAAGACCGACTTCATTGTGCGTTGGAACTCTACAGAAGCGGCAAGACAAGCCGAATTCTGGTCTCCGGTGATCACGGACAACGGGAATACGACGAGGTCAACTCCATGCACGCCTGGCTGGTGGGCCGAGGGGTTGATGTGGACCATATTTTTCTGGATCATGCTGGATTTCGCACCTTCGACACCATGGAGCGCGCGGCGCGAGTCTTTCAGGTGGAAGACGCGATCGTCTGCACTCAGAGGTTTCATCAACACCGCTCAGTATTTCTCGCCCGACGTGCCGGCATTGATGCCGTCGGACTCGTGGCAGACCGACGCATCTATCCCGCCGCCCGCACCGACGCCCGACGAGAGGCGCTCGCCAGAATCGGCGCGACTTTCGACTCCTATCTGCCCTTTCGATCCCCTCGCCATCTCGGAGATCCGATCCCCATCGACGGGTCTCCCCAGCTCAGCCACGATCGCTGGACGGCCGGTTCGCTCAAAGAATGAGCGCACACATACCGTCTGCATTATTCTTCTTTCCGGTGCGACGACCTCGTCACACTCCATTTCTCAGCCTTCACCGCCCAAGATCTGACGGACCCCATAAAACAACCCGAACCCGGAACCCTCCCCGGATCGTCGGCCTCTCCTGCCGTCGGTCTTCACAAAGAGCGCTACCAGGTCATTGTGGCTGGCGTAGGTCTTCTCCGGAAGCTCCTGGAGCACAGCCAGGACAGGGGCCGGTGCGTCGCGGGCTCTGGCGGCGGCGACGAGCTCGCGCTTATGAGCGGGATACTCCACGTCGTTAATATACTCGGTGGTCTCGTTGAGCAGCCGATTCATCGCTTCGTCGAAGTTCTCCATGGTGGTCTCCTCAGGCAATATTGGAGCGAGTCGCCCTGAAACCTAGACACCATTTGAGGACTTTTGTCCTCCAGTTCAAATAAACGAGCTATTCGCCAGAGTCGGGCGAACAGACGACCTCCACTGTTGAGGCGGTCTGCTGGGCGGTATGGGGAATCTCGACGGCGTTGTGGTAGACGCCCGCGCTGTCGGGGCAGTCGAACTTCGCGCTATGCACCACGCCGCATGGCGCGTCCCACCACTGGCAGCGCTCGGAAAATTGGTAAGTCTGATGCAAGAGACCGTCTATCCTGATGACGCCGCCGATGTGGGAAGCATCTTCCGGGCTCGGCCAGATGATTGCATTTTCGTAGGAACCGCCTCGCAGCGGGCTATCACCGGCGACCTCAACGACCGCCGCAGCCCGCCCGTGGTGGACGTCGAGATTTTCGATCAACGACCGGCAGTGAAGCGACTCACCGGGTTGCAAAATATAGGGAAATTCGACGCTGCAATCGACCTTTCCTTCGACCGTGCCGGCCAATGCTTTCACCTTTTTAAGCTCGGCGTGCACCTCCCGGGTATTGACGACAAAGATATCGCCGGCGACCCGATAATCGATCAAACTCACATCGGCGATGGTCGCCAGCGCGTAGTGATTGACGATGGCCGACTCCCCCGATTCCAGTTCAACCCGTTCGGCATCGACGATGCTCTCGAGTTGCCACTCCACGAGAGCTCGATAGTCGGGAAATAGATGCTTCCCGACGCCCAATTCTCCGACGGCCGGCAGGCAAATGGAAACCTCCCTTATATCGCCCGAGATGCTGTGCAGGTCCGCTGCCAACACCGCGTCGGAGAAATGATAAAATTGTGAGGCGCCCTCCCCTGTACGCACCAGCACGGAATGAATCACCTCCTCAGAGGAGATCTCAAAGTCCCACCCGTCTTCGCCGGACGGATAGCTCTCAAGCTGGACATCCACACTATCGCATCGCCGGGAATGCGCTTCGTTGGAGATGTCCTCGAGATCGAGTTCACAGACCACCCAGCCGGCAGCTCCGGGGATCTCTTTGGTAAGTCCAGCCTCCCTGCAACTTCCGCGGCCGGAGTAGTCAATTCCAACGACCTGCTCTGAGGGCAACCCCTCGTCAAAGCCCGCGTCCACCGCTTCCGAGACAGGTCCCGGTGGCCCCTTCTCTTCGTCATCAGCCACTCCGGTGCAACCGACGGCAAAGAGCCCAATGCACAACACTCCTACGAAGATAGCAGCGTATTCGGTGATATTCATTGGCCCCCCTGAAAGGCCTACTCGAAGATCTGTATATGATTTGATAGTTAGAGTTGAAGCTAATTGCCCGTCGCCACTTTCCAAGAAACCAGGGTCTGGTGGCCAACGCCATCAGACCGGCACGACCCAATGCGAGTTCCTGGCAGATGAGGTCACCTCTGGCTTCGGTATCGGAAGAATAATGAAATCGATCTGGAAATCATTGCTCATTGGCTACACCGTTCTGCTGGTAGCCATCGTCATCAATGGACTGGCCTTGAGCGTCGGACTTCTCACCTGGTACGGCTTTTTTGAGAATCCCTCCCCCACTCTATTGGACGGATTATTCCTCTTTCTAATCTACCCACTCACCCTGGGCGGTGCGGCCCTGGTGGCTCAAAAGATCTGGGACCGTGCCGTGGTGCAGGGGTAACCGCAGAAAAGACCCGCTCGATGAAAGTACGGTCAGGAAATCTTTCGGACTGGATAACAGACCCGGGTTCGCCGAGATCCACTGCCCAGTTCGGCGTCGGTCTTGCGGGGGTCGTCGAGAAAGAAATCCCAGCCCGGGCCGTTGGCCTCCCACTCATCACTGTCGCGAATCCAGTTGCGGACCAATCCGTGGGTCTTGCCAAGTTTTCGGTAAGGACCGACGTGGGCGGCGATGGCCACGGGGCCGCCGGGCAATTCACTGGCTTCGATCATCGCCTTTCCCTTGAGCGGTTGCTCAAGCGGGATACCGAGTTCGAGGTGATATCGACCGTCCACGAAGGTGTGGTAGCGAAGAAATGGGGTTTCGGCGACGGTGGCGCCGTGTTTGTCCACGTAACCGTAGACCGGCGGCAGCATCTCACGAAGATGAACGGGAATCGCCTGGGCGGTACATTGGAAGCGTGTGCACACCACAGGCCGGGATTCCCGATGCGAAATCATAATTTCAATATTCATCCGACATCTCGACGTCAAAGAAACAAGCGAAGCAAGGGCTCTTCATAGTAGCGTCCCACCGCCGCAGGTGAAACCAGAATATGTCATCACCGCCACCAGGTTCTCAAAATGAGGGTGCTCTGGCAGGAAGACTTCTATTTGCCCGAGGGAAACGAAGATGCAAATTCCGCTGCCACCTCTCCCCAGGTCTCTTGCTGGCGACCATCCAGAAAATCGATTGCTTCTCTTACTGAACTCTCCACGGCGGTAGCGTGCATCGAATCTCCCAACTCTGAATAAATCTCCATATTCAAGGAGTGGATGGCGGTAAGAAATTCGATATCAGCGCGACAGTCACAGCCGAGCCATGCCTCGGGCAATTTCTCACGAAGGACCCGACTACGCTCCCCTGCTGTGGTAGCGCTCAGTGCGTCCCCGACCATTTCAATCTCAGGACAGTCCTCGAGGATGGCTTTGATTTCCGGCAGCGGTTCGCGGTGTGCGGCCAATAGTTGCCGGCGGTTTTCGGGAACGGTCCGCACAAAAGTGGATCTCAACCTGTCGGTGAGTTCCTCCGGCACGGCCTCGAATCCTCGCTCTACCGGTGGCGAGGCGAAGATAAAAAAGGTGCCTTCGAAATCCGATTCTTCCACAATGCCAAGGGTCTCGGTGAGCCGTAATGCTCCAACGTCACTCTGGACGGCCACGGCGAGTTCGATTGGATCGTCGGAACCCATAATCTGCTGTTCTGCACGCAACCTCTCCGATGTGTTCTGCAGTCCTTCTCGAAGTTCTTCCCGATCGCCAAACCGTTGCTCGTCGAAGTGAAGCTCGTCTTTCCCAACCACCAGGCGGGGGGTAGCGGGAAGTCGCGCCGAGCCGTCCACTTCTGGAAGGTCATCTACTTTTGGGAAGTAGAATCCCTGCGTGGGCCATTCGCCGGCCGCTTCCAGCCACGCCGTGACCGCCTCTGCACTGGCCTCGCTGCATTCCCAGTCATTGCTCGGGAAGGGAACCAGCGAAGTCTCTTCTTGTGCCACGACCGCAGTCGTCTCCTCTTCCACTGGATCTGGCTCATGTTCAGCACCGTCGTCTTGCCGTTCGCATCCAGCGGTGAAGAGTAATAACCCTGTGACGATCAGCACGATCCGGACTCTTTTCATGGCGGGACTCTCTGAGGTAGCTATTGAATCACCGGTCATATCAAACGGAGATAAGATCTGTCCATTATCGGAATCGGTCAAGGTCAGACCAAAGTCACGTTGCATCTCGTCACGTGGATTCACTTCGGCTCCCAATCATCGACTGTGAAGAAGATTGACTTGCCTCTACCTCGTCCAAAAGGCAAATTGATGGGCCCTGATGTCTCAAACACGGAGCATGTGATGACCTGGACCTTCACCTGCTGGTCCTGCGACCACTCGCAGGAGCAGCACACCTCGGTGTATCGCTCTCATCGATGCGAGCAATGCGGAGTGGCAAAGCATTGTTGCATGGGGTGTCGTCACTATGATGTCTACTCTCCCAGGCAGTGTCGCGAGCCGCAGGCAGAGCCGGTCCACGACAAGGAAAAGGCCAATTTTTGCGGTCATTTCCAACCGGGCACGAGCAAAAGCGACGAAGTCGATCAGCAGGCCGAGGCCCGGGCGAAGTTGGACGCCCTCTTTAAGAAATGAGATTCCCCTCGCCGAGCTGCCGGCCAGCACTTCCACGATCAACTCTCTCCTCGGATACGTCGGTTTGTCGGCAGGAGCGCTGACTGTTCAGCCCATGTGTTAGAGCAAAAAGTTAAGGAGGATGCCTTGATACAGCCCCGGTCGAGGTATATCGAAAGGTAAGGCATCTTTGACTTCGGAGTGGTCGACAGGATGAACGGTGGATCCTTTGGACGCTTCGGGACTGGTTTCAGTGATAGTTGGAATTACAAGACCAGACTCTCCGGCGGGCCAGGTTGATATCCTCGGTGGGCGACCACCCCTGCTGGCGGGCCATCACAAACGACATCAGGTGAGATCCCGACCGGGTCCTCTGAGGCAAATACATCTCGCTCTGCGGGTACAGACCCAGCCGGCCCACGCAGAGGAGTTGGTGGTGATCCGATTGTTGCCGCGAGACAATCGACTGATCACGATCCGGGAGCTGGGGCCGCAAGAGCGATTGGCCCGGACTCCGAGCCCTCCACTTAGAACCGTGGAATCGGGATCGACGTCCCAGCCTGATGGGGCTCCAACCCTCGGGAGATCTCGGAGATGTGATCTCCGTACCGATATACAATCACCTCGTCGAAATCATTTACCGGCTCGTCTCCGTAGTCCGAGGGCTCCTCACCGCTGCCACCTAAGAAATTCGTAAAGACCAAAGTGGAGATGAATTGATCGTCGGTATTTCGAAAGTCCATATCCGTCTTCTGGGCCACCAACTCCCCGTCCAGAAAGCCCTCCAGGATGCCGTTGGCCTCTCCCGGTGTATTCAGGACTACTCGTTGAGTTACGGTGCGCCATTGGTCAGGTTCATTGTCGTACGCTGAGAAGGAAAGTGAGTTTCCGTAGTTGCTGCTCGAGGTATCCATCCCTGCGTAATAGAGATAGAAAAAGAGGGTATCTGTCCCGTGAAACATCAGCCGCGTGGAGAATCCGTCCTCATGGTCGGGGGGATTGCCACCACCAGGGCACCCCTCGTTTCCACAAAGTCCCGGTAATTTACCGTGATAGCTGGGCCCCTCCCAATCGTTACCGGAGAAGCGCACGCGATAGGAGAGGTACAGTTCCTCATGGTCTCCCAATCCCTTCCACCACTGGATTCCTGTCGTCCCCGGCGACAACCCTTTGGTGTCGTTCACATGACGCATAAACCGGCTCTCCCCTTCTACTTCAATGGTCAACCGAGCGCCGGCCCAGGCTTCCTCATCGTCGCAATTGCCGTGGCATGGATCGGACCACGCCCCCTGGCTGATGCCCCAATCATCACTCCAATGGCTGCGCAAATAATCTCCCGTTGGGGTTTCATCGAAGCTCTGGGCGAAGACGACCTCCAGCTGATCCAGAGTCACCTCCTCACCGTATTCGGTGCCGGCATCGGCAAACTCTTCAGCATCCGCCCCCTCGGTATCGGGCTCTTCGGATTCCCCGCTGTCGAGCTCTTCGGATTCCGCACCGCTATCGGCGGCCTCGCCGGTATCGAAGTCCTCACCCGTATCGGAGATGCCTACATCATCTCCTGCCTGAACCTCTTCGTCTTCCGAACACCCGCTCAACAACGCAACAACTATCACCAACACACTCACCGAAATCGCCAACCAATTCTTCATCATCTATCTCCCGCGACAAACCTTTTTTAATTACGTGCTTGATTATCTTGATTATCTATGGCCTCCGAGGAGAATCAAGAATACTTCATGATCCTTTTTTCTTTTTTTCTTCCGGAAGCTACGCCGATACAGTCCTGCTGGACCGCGACGCCATCGAGCGAAAGCTACTCTATATCTGGCTCAATCCTGTCCAGGCAGGCCTCGTCGCGCGCGCCGAAGACTGGCTACCGGGCGTTTTGCGACCGCTACCAGACACTTCGCCAGCGCTGGTTGGCTGGACGAAAGAATGTCATCTTTCCCTGCGGGACGGTCTGGCTACGCCTGAATCCGAAAATAGTCCTGACTCATCTGCTTTCCTATTCTGTTCAGAGTTCCCAGATAGGAACCTAACCTATTCACCACGAATATATTTCTTGACCGTTCGACGGTCCAGACCGGTGCGCCGGCCGACCTCTTCGTAATTTTGATGGCGCTCATAGAGGATCTGACAATAGGTGGAGACCAGCTCGCGAACCTCGAGCTTCTCCATGGCCATCTTTTGACCTAGCTGCTCCATGGGGTCCGACGCAGGAGCGCTCCCGATGGCCGAATCACCTCGATATTCGCGGGCCATAATCACCCGGCGCACGCATTGCTCCAACTCCCGCACATTGCCTGGCCAGGAGTAATCGGGGGGCAATTGCTCCTCGATCACCGCGCAGACCCGGTCCACGATCTCTTGGGAGTCACCGATCATATTCTCGACGATATGGGAGAGGAGCCGCCGCAATTCCTCGGGGTCTTCTTTGATCCGCCCCCGGAGCGCCGGGATCTCGATGATGTCCGAGCAGAGCCGATAATATAGGTCGTCTCGAAATCGGCGCTCTCGTCGGAGTTCATCGATGGCAATATTGGTGGCCGCCACCACTCGGCCTTCAAATCGTTTGGAGGCGTGACTCCCCACGGGAGCAAAGACCCGCTCCTCGATGACTTTCAATAATTTGACCTGAACGCTGAGATCGACCTCTCCGATCTCGTCGAGAAAGATGACTCCCCGGCGATGACACCGTCCAAACACTCCGGGGTAGTCGTCGATGGCTCCCGTAAAGGCTCCCTTCTTGTGGCCGAAGAGTTCCGACTCGATCAGGGTCGGCGGAAATTGCGATAAATTGATGGGGACGAAGGACTCCGTAAAGCTGCGCTGAAAACGCCCCTTCTTTGCGTCGAAAAAGATCCATCCCGAAAAGCCCAGGGCCGCCGCTGCCGTGCCCTTGCCCACACCGGTTTCGCCGACCAGAAAGGTCGAGAAGTCCTCCATACGATTCCACAATCGAGCCTCGTAGAGCGAGAGGTCGTCGGTGAATACATTGGCCCATAACCGCTGACGCAGCCGGTGCATGCTTGCGGAATCACCGACCAGAGTGGTGTGAATAAAAAAGTAGGCCCGGCGAATCTGGTAGAGGAGACTCACCCACCGCTCCGAGACCGACGACGAGATGCCGTGCTCCTTGAGACGACCGAGCATCTCCCGGGCAAACGGAACCGCCACCGGCTCGTCGCCTTTCTCCAATTGCAGCTGGACCAGGGCGTCCATCTGGGGGCCGAAGTCGTGGAATACGTCGAAGAGAACTGCCAGCTCCAGTCGACGTTTCTCGGAAGGCCGGTAGTCCCCCAGATCCAGGGAGGGCAGTCGCTGGAGCTCCTTTTTTAGTCGCGCGATAGAGGCGTCCACGGCCTGCTCTCGGTTCAGCCTGTCGGGGCTTCTGCCGATCTGCAGGTCGAGTTCGTAGCGCTCCGGGCTGAAGGGGTTGGCCACGGTGGCTCGGGCCACCAGGTCGAAAAACTCTCGGTTCGCTGTCGTCAATTCATGCCCTGTCATACATATAGTGTATGTCATCCATACACATTATGTACAGATCGGAGATATGACCCGGGGGCGAGAAATTGACGAATATTTATAAATAATTGATCGTGAAGGGTTTTCGGGACTTCCCCCTCCGTTGGCATGGCAGTTGCTCTACTCCAGACTGACCGGATTTTGGTCGAACGTGGTTTTCCTCAATAGATTGCACCCGGAAGGATGCCATCTTAACAAATGGAGTAGCAATGAATCGCTCTATATTGACTGTCCTTTGCTCTTTTGGCCTGGTGATATCCCTGAGTCTGATGGCCGCTTCCGCCACCGCGGAGGAGGGCTCCACCGAAGAAGAGGAGGTGCCCGAAGGTTATATGCAAGATGAATACGGTCGTATCACCCAGGTCACATTCGACTTGCGGCGCAGGTTTCACGTCGGGGTCTCGTCGATGACCCGCTTTGATGCCGGCGACGCTCATTCCATCGCCAACTCCCTTGCGCTGGAGACCGGCGGGAGTAATGACTTCCTGGACCTTCAACACGGCCATCGCCACCGTCATCGATTTCTGGAAGGGCGTCTGATTCTCAACCCCCTGGAGGTCGACATGTTATTTTATAGCTACGACTTCAGTCGCTCTACGCCGGGTTCACCGATCTGGATCACCACCTTCATTGGAGAGCCCCGTCGATTTGACGTGCCCATCGAAGTCGGCGTGGGTGCCACGTTGGGACGCCTTCACTACCGAGCCACTGAAGCGGGAGATCTGATGTTATTCGACCTCCTCTCAGGACGGGTCAATTGGGAGTTCTACCAGGGAGAAAATCTGGAGAATTACGTCCTCCTCAGCACGGGAGGAGGCTTTGGTCTTCGCCACCTCGACTCCTCCGGCACCGCCGAGGCCTACGCCTTTCCCGAAGTCGGTCTCCGAGCGGTCTGGAGCCTCGGTGATCGGGGGTTGACCCAGATCGCCCTGGATGGACGAATGAAGTGGGCCTGGGAGCTATCGACTCAGGAGAGCTGGATGATGGGCCAGGCCGGTCTTTCTGCAGAGCAAATCCTGATCGCGATCAACGACCAGCCCCTCTCGCTTTATCTGGAGCCTCACGCGCGATTTACCCAATTTGAGCCGGCCGACCTCGACGGCGTCGACTACCGTGTTATGGCTGGCGTGCGCCTGAGCCTCTTTGTGCCCACTCGTGTGGAGATGCCTGCTCCCACGGAGGAATACCAGTGAGACGTCTTTCACTCACAGCAATGTCGCTCATCATCGGGCTGGTTCTGGGACTGTTCCCCCTCATGCCGGAAGGTGCGGCCGAGCAGTCGGCGGCCGGCAATCAGGAGGACCAGGACTATCGAGTTGATTCGAAAGGACAATCCTATCGAGTCACGTTTCCGCTCCATGATCGGGTCTTTGTCGGCGCCTTTGCAGGTGGTTCGACTGCGGGCCCAAACCGTCAAGGAGGCATTCGGATGGGAGTCAAACACAGCTTCGATCTGGACTTTCCGGAGGAAGAGATCTGGTGGCGCTTTCGCCACACCTGGTTGACCACCGAAGCGCAGCGGACCGGCGCCGATCTCACCCTTCGGTCGACGCTAATCGAGAGCTCCTATTTGCGTCACGATAAGAGCGGTTCCATCGTCATTCCCAGCGCCACGGATCTGCGATTTCCCGCTCCCTTTGACCTGGCCATCGAGTACACTCTTCTCGGGGTCGACTTCGACTCCGGCAGGCGACAATTTCGAAAGATAGACTTCGTCCGGTTCGCATTCTTGCTCGATTTCATCCGGGATCCGGACTACCGACACCGCCTGGCCCTGGGCCCGGTGGTCTCCTACTCCATATCCCGCAATGAGTTGGATCCCGACACCTGGAACCACTCCTTTATCCCCGCCACGGGAGGTCGCATCCTCTACGGCTGGGAGAGCGCCACCGGCCTGACCGCTGCCGACGCCGTGTTGCAATGCGCCGGGGAGGCTCGGCTCATCGATGAGGGCTTGAGCTGGGGGCTGCGCTGCGGGCTCGACGCCCACCTGGAGCGAACCCTGGTCGCCGTCAATGACAGACCGATCAGTCTTCTGGTCACCGGCTCCGTAGAGGAGAACCCCTGGTCCGATGCCGCCCCGATTTGGAGCGCAAGTCTCGGCGTTCGGTTGAGCCTTCCACGGCGCTAATTTTCTCGGAGCTAATCTTTTTGACCACCGCGCTCTGCAGGCTATAACGCGAATCGCCGGACGACTCCCGACAGTTCCAGCCCGAACACCGGCTCCAGATGGGAGCCCGCAAAGATCAGATAGGACACCGCAGCAATGCGAAAACTTCCCAGGTCCACACCAATCTGAGGAGCGAGTCCGAAGGCCCGCCCTCCACCGGCGATAGCTCCGACGTTCTCATCACCGACGTCTGCGCCCATCACCATCGCGGCGAACATTCCCGCGCTCAGCCCTACCATCGGCTGGACCCCTCCCGACCCCAGCGTGTATTCCCCTTTCGCCAGAACCGCCCCCAGCCCCCGCACACCCACCGACACGTCTTGCCCATCGAGGGCGAACCCGTAGAGTGCGGCTGCGTCGATACGGAGCCCTACTCCGAAACCACCGCCGAAGGTCACCAACTTATCGACCACCGCACCGAACCCAAAGAAATTCGGCGACATATACGCTGGCACCAGCACTCCCGCCCGAACGTGAAACCCCACATTATCGAGCACGGTCCCGGTCCCGTCGTCAGCGACCAAATCGCCGGAATCTTCCGGCGGCGCATCGGCGAGGACCTCCTCCGCCGAACTCACTGCAGGGAGTATCGTCATCAAAGCGAGACATCCAATCACGATTGTGAACCTCATATACATCCTCTCACATCTACGGGAAATTTGACGGTGGTAGTTTGACGCCCCGATCCCTTCTGGAATTCATTTCCCACAGACCCTTGTCCGGATTTCACCGACCCTTACCGCTGATTTTTGGTGTCTTTGGAGCGGATTCTGTGCCATCGAGGTTGACCCGCGACGGCTCGGAGCCGTGAGGCGCCGCAGGAAACGTGCAAGATGAGCTTGGGATAACTCCTGGGTACGGGTATAGAGTCTGACTCTTCGGTCGAGATGGTGTATGCCGTTGAGACAGGTATCAGCCCTGAGCAAAGGGCATTATGGTGACGACAAAGAAAGTAGGTCTGTACTATGGCGAAACGATTTGTGGTTGGCGGCGTCCCCGAACATTTTAATATTCCCTGGTATCGGGCGGGAGAGCGAGATGTCTTTGCCCCAGAGGACTTGGACTACCAGTGGAAGAGCTATCCCGGCGGAACGGGCGCCATGCTCGCCGACCTCGACAGTGGCGAGCTCGACATGGCGGTGCTTTTGACGGAGGGCGTGGCAGCTCATATCGCCGCCGGCGGTGATGCGGCGATCCTGGGAACCTATGTGGACTCACCCTTGATCTGGGGTGTCCACATCCTCGACGACTCACCGTTTACTTCCGTCGACGATCTGCAGGGGCGCATCTTCGGAATCAGCCGTCCCCGGTCGGGATCCCACCTGATGTCGTTTGTGATGGCCCGCCAGCAGGGTTGGTCCCCCACAGAGGATATTAACCTGGCCATGGTGCGAAATCTGGACGGGGCAAGGGAGGCGATGGCAGCCGGTGAGGCCGACGCGTTTTTATGGGAGAAATATACCACCAAGCCCCTGGTCGACTCCGGAGAGTGGCGCCGCATCGGCGAGGTCAAGACGCCCTGGGCGCCCTTCGTGATGGCCACGCGCCGGGGCTTTGCCGAAGATCGCCGCGCCGATATCGAACTCGTCGTCGACCGTGTACAGAGCCTGACCGAAGAGGTAGCCACCGACGAAGAAGGCACGGTCTTTGATGTCCACACCCGCTTCGGACAACGCCGCGACGACGTCCGGGAGTGGCTCGCTCAGACGAATTGGTCCTGTGAATTGTCCGTAGATCTCGAGGACCTGCAAGTCGTCATCGACACCCTGCGAGAGGTCGGTGTCATCGATGAGCCACTCCTGCCGGAGAGTCTGGTATTGTGATGCCAACCACCACTAAAACCTCCTCGGTCGCGCCGACGCCCACCCGCACCGATGGGCGTTTCGAGTAGGCGTCGACACCGAAGGCGTTAGTTGTTGGGGAGCCGATAAATCGTCGTACCATCAGCCGGAAATGCATCGACGTCGACACCAGTATCAAGGAGCGCTTGCAGCAGGTTCCAAGTAATCGAGATAATGATGTGCAGGGTTCATCTCGGTCTGGATTTCCAGTCTGGATTTCACGGGATTTCATTGCGGAGTTCTTTCAAGAACTCGACGAACTCTCGTGAACTCACTCCTCACCAGCGTCCGCAACCAACACCTCAACCGCCATTGTGCCCGAGCCCAGGCGATAGGAGCGGTGACGATCAGAGCCGGTGAACATCTCGACCTCGATGGGCGCTGACGTCTCGGGGCAGCCGACTCGAAGGTGGCCTGACCGCGACCGAGGGGTCAATCGATTGTCGGCGGCTGCGTGCTCAAATTGAGGCCTCGGCGGCCGGGACTCGATCGTCTTGTCGTCGGAATGATATTGGAATCGAAACGATCGGCGGGCGTTGGAAGTAAGCGTGGCGTCTTCGTTGAGCGCAAAGATCAGAAAATAACAGCTTCCCTGTTGCCCATCGATCGTCAAGCGGGTGGCATCGGCGAGGGAGACTTCCGCCGTATCAGAAACGCTGTAGCCCTCCATGGCCCGCAGGCGGCTCAGCGCTTCGTCGGCGGGTCGACGCTCAACCTGGGGACTCTCTTCGGAGAGATACACCGCTTTGGCGCGGGTCGTATTCTGCTCGGTTTCCAAAAAGAGCGCGTTCGCCCCCGACTTCGCCGCTTCTTCCTTGAATGCATCCTCCAGGGTCTTGCGATCGAAGCTATCGGCAAATCGCACCAGATAACTCCCGGTCCAGACGTGGGGGTGCTCAGTACTTGGATACCCGGGCTCCAGTTGAAGCCGGTCATCAAAGGAGCGCTCCGAGGGCGACCGGAAGATAACTCCCTGAGGAACTTCTGACTCCTCATCGAGCCAGTAGACCTCGATCTCATGGGCCAGAGTCGCCGTTCGGGTCTCGATGTTATCATCGCCGCTGGTAGACTTCAGCACGTTGGGCCCCAGAGCCGTACAGGCCGCAGTCGTGATCAGGAGGAGCAGCAGGGCCCCGATCCATTGGTATGGGTTGTTCGTTCTGTCAAATCTCGGCATGTCCATCTTCGGCTCCGTTTTCGATCGCGTTGGCAATCCAGGATGAGACACCATTGGTACTGCTCCCGTAGTAGACTGGCAAGGTGGTGTGATCCGGGCTCCCCAACAAAAGGGTGCAACCGGCGGCGAATACGAGCAATATCGCAGAGAACGAGACGACTATTTCAGTCCCTTTGAGTTGCGCCACCCCGGCGGTACGATAGGATCAACGGAATGACACCAGTTCACTGGGAGAGGTCGATGAATCGTTGGATGCTGGCAACACTGACTCTATTTGTAATTGGTTTCACCGCTCTGGGCTGCTCCGATGATCCGGAGACGCGGTCCAGGGCCGATACCGGTGTCGAGGCCGATGGCGACTCCGGAGACGGCGACTCCGGCGATCCCGACGGCGACGGCACCGACCGTCCATTATATGACGGCGACGACCCGGACTCCTACGAGCGAAGCAGCGGAGAGGTCGCAGATGTCTTCTACGGCGATGCCCTCGACGTCAGCGAAGAGCGCGCCTCCGACGCTCGTCAGGCCTTGGAATCTCTCGACAAAGACGAGCTCGAACAGGGATTTTCGCCGGACGAACTCTACGAGGTCTTCAATGAATTCGCCCTGACCCATTTCGGTCCGGCAAACCAGCCGCTGATCACAGAATATACGGGAGACATCCTCGACTTCGTGCTCGATGGTGGCTGGCAGCACGTATCGAAGAACTCCGCGGCCATCGCTTTTGAGACCACCCTGCCCGTTCGGGGCTACGTCGAATTCGGAACCGACGAGGAGTCCCTCGAAGAGGCCACCGAAGAGAGCGAGCGCTACTTCTTCAATCAACTCCATCATATCACGGGATTGGAGTCGGAGACGGAGTATTTCTACCGGCTCGTCGCCCGAGGCGATGACGGCGAAACCATCGTCTCTCATACCCGCTCATTCACCACCGCCAGCGGCACGGACTGGACCGCCGTCCCCGGTGAACTCGCCGGACCACCCTATGTGCTGAGTGAATCGGACACGACCTACTACCTCACCGAGGATATCACCGCCGACCGAACCGCACTGATCATAGAGAACGCCACGGGCGTCACCATCGACTTAAACGGCCATACCGTCATTCACGGCAATACCTTTATCGACGGCGCCGACGGCACCGCCTCCGCCTCGGCCAGCGGCGTCTTCGCCCGTTCGTCTTCGATCTCCAACCTCACTATCGTCAACGGCCACTTCGCCGAAGGCCACGTAGGAAGCATCGGCGGACACTATAACGGCGGCCTCAACGCCGTATATCTCGGCGGCATCACCGACGTGGAGTTGGCCGGCCTCTCCATCGACTACCACGCCATCGAGACCCAGGGGATGCACCTTCGCTTCCTCGACGGGCGCGTCCATATCCATCACAACCGATTTACAGACCTTGGATTCGATGTGCGTGACCGCCACGGCATCGGCGGCGGCCGCGCCCTCTACCTGGTCGCCGACGACCCCGAAGACGGCGGCATTCACGATTTTGAGCTCAACCACAACCTCGTCGCCCGCACCCGACAGGTGGGTTTCTCCAGCGCCCCCCTGGTTCGCGACAACGAAGTCTACGTCGACAGCTGGTCGACCAACTCCTTTGCCCTGCACCCGGAGTCCAACGCCCGGATGTCTCGAAATAAGGTCTTTTTGACCGGCTATAACCCCTACGGCTTCGGCTGGGCCGAGTTCGACAGCCTCATCGACGACAACCTGATCCAGATGGAAGGCGTCACCACCGGCGAGCGCCGGTATTTCGAGGACTGGGGCGAGCAAGACGCCATGGCAGCGTTTCGGATCACCAATTACGGTAGTGGCGGAAACGAGCGTAATAACCTCACCTACCGCGACAACGTCGTCCTCGGTCGGGCCCGGGGCGGCGGCATCATGCGGGGCACCATGTTCTACAGCGACTATACCATCGAGGACACCCTCTTTGAGGGCGGCTACGTCCATGTTTCTGCAGACGACGACAGCCTCGACACCTCCGCCGTCGTCGGCCAGGGCGTCTTCGGTAACCGCGACGAGGGACATCTGCCGATCTACTACAAAGACAGCACCTTTGTCTCCAATATCGCCAACGTCCGCTTCGGCGACGCCTACGGCCGAGGCGACAGCCACGTCTTCATCTCCCCCACCTTCGTTCAAGACGGCGACCACCCCGACTACGCCACCTTCGTCTTCGACAAGGGCTTCTACTCCGAGCACCACGACATCATCGACCCCGTCTTCGAGGGCGGGGCGGGCCACGACAACGTGTGGTGGCGCCGCACCGGCTCGGTGAGCAACTTCACCATCAGCTGGACCCTCACCATCGAGGGCGACCCCTCGGCGGAAGTGGTCATTGGAGACGTCCACGGCGAAGAGGTCTTCACCGGCACCCTCGACGAAGACGGAGAACTCTCGACTCCCCTCCGGGCGATGACCATTCGACCGGAGGGCTGGGAAAACGGCAACGAGATCAACAACAGCAGAGATGTCGAGGAGTACCTCCATACGCCCCATGAGGTGACCGTCGGCGGGACTGCGCAGACAATCGAGATGGACGCTCCCCAGACGCTTTCGTTTTGAGGCCCTCTCGAACTTATTCATGAGAATGAGATGACTCGAACGACTCTGGCGCTTCTATGTATGCTTCTAACGACTATTCTCTCGATACCAGTATACGGTGATGGGCCTGAAGACTCCGAGCAATGCCCGCGAGGCATGGAGCGAAACGAATATACCAACGACTATTGCTGCTGGCCCGGGCAGGGGTGGTCGACCACTCAGACCACCTGTATAAGCACGCCGGATTGTCCGGAGGGAACAAGCAGCGCCGGCGAGGAGTGCGTACCCGACGATCCGTGGCCCTGGTACGAGGAGGCCTGTGCGGCAGGCGATATGCATGGATGTGGACGCGGACAGTTGTAATAACCTCGGAATTCTCCTGCGCGACAGCGAAGAACCGGCTCTCGTCGAGGGAGTGTGAAGTAGAAATCAGGGTCACTCCCGGTGGAACTGGGGCGGCGGACGCAGTATGGTAGCCTGACGTTGGTCAACACACATTGATGAGGAAGATGAAATGGTGGATGCAGAGTTGGAGAAAGTGGTAGCCCGCGATTCCCAGGGGCGGCGAAGCACCGGAAGGGAGCGCCAGTCGGAGATCTTCGTCGGCGGATTGAGCGGTCAGGAGGGGCTGGTTCCCACCGATATGCAACGTCTGGAAGCGCGGGCAAAAGAGGTGATGAATCGAGAGGCTTTTTCTTATGTGGCCGGCGGGGCGGGGATGGAGCGCAGCATGGCGGCCAACCGTCAGGGGTTTGAGCGATGGGGCATCGCCCAGCGAATGCTTCGAGATGTCTCCCAGCGAGATACGTCCGTTGAGCTCTTCGGACACACCTACGACAGCCCCTTTCTACTGGCCCCGGTGGGCGTGATGGAGATGGCTCATCCCGAGGCCGATATCGCCACCGCCCGGGCTGCGGCCAGCGAAAATATACCGATGATCTTCTCCAGTCAGGCCTCGCGGCCGATGGAAGAATGTGCCAGCGTGATGGGCACCTCTCCCAGGTGGTTTCAGCTCTATTGGAGCGTCTCCAATGATCTGGTCACCAGTCTAATCCGGCGCGCCGAAAAGAGCGGTTGTCAGGCCATCGTGGTGACACTGGATACAACACTTCTGGGCTGGCGTCCCCGGGATCTGGACCTGTCCTATCTGCCCTTTTTGCGAGGCAAGGGCATCGCTCAATATACCTCGGATCCGGTCTTTCAGCGGCTCTTGAGAGAGAAGAATAGCGAGGAGAGCGAGGTCGACTCCGATCGCAAGATCAACCTGTCGACGCTTCGGGTGTTGATGGAGTTGGCCGGCAATTATCCCGATAACTTTTTGCGCAGCCTGACCAGCGGCGAGCCTCTGGCGGCGGTGCGAAAATTCATCGGCATCTACTCTCGGCCGTCTCTGACCTGGGACGATCTCAGCTTCTTGCGAGACCTCACCGACCTGCCGATTGTCCTCAAAGGAATCATGCATCCCGAGGATGCCCGCCTGGCCGTGGAGCACGGGATGGACGGAATCGTCGTCTCCAACCACGGCGGCCGCCAGGTCGACGGAGGAATGGGCTCCATCGAGATGCTCCCGGCCATCGCCGATGCCGTCGGAGGCCAGTTGGAGATCCTCTTTGACAGCGGAATCCGCACCGGCGCCGACGCTTTTAAGGCGCTGGCGCTGGGGGCGAGTGCTGTGTTGCTGGGCCGGCCCTACGTGTACGCACTGGCGTTGGGGGGCTACGAGGGGGTCGCAGAACTCCTCCGAAACTTCAAAGCCGACTTCGATCTGACCATGGGTTTGAGTGGGTATCGCAATATCTCGGAGATCACCGACTCCGCTCTCATCGAACGGTCGCTGGTCCGAGAGACGGAAAAACTATGACTGGAGAGCGAATCGGGACTCGCAACGGGTGAGCACGATGGAAAGAGGCACCCAACCAGACCTTGAGGCCCCGCTCTGAAGTGAGATTGCGAACCGAGCCGGGTGCATTCTCTTGACCCAACTCTTCGAAAAGCGCGCATAGGTTCCAGGAGATCCTTTGGACAATATCTTCAGCTATCTACGAATGCTTTTGCGCCCCTGGAAGGTGGTTACCTTTCTGCTCGGCATGGCGTCATTCGTCATCGGAGCCCTGTATTTCGTCGTGCCCACCTGGGACGTGGGCGTCTCTATATGGATGAGTATCCTCTGCTACGCCCTCGCCCCCCTCGGGGTTTCGCTCGCTGTCACAGGCTACCGCGAGCAACGAGGGTTGCGGCGCGGGCTCCACTTTCTGGGCTCGGCAGCGATCATCTACTTTGTAGGGTCCGGCTCCTACGAGGTCTACCATCTCATCGTCTGGGATCAGCACCCGCCGACCTATTGGGAGAATGTCTTCTACTCCATCCCGGTGGCCATTATCGCCGGGATCTTGTGGCGATATGACGGCACGGCGCTGGAATTGATCCAGGAAATCCGGACGGCCATCGAGGCGTCGCGGTGATGTTGTTGGTCGTCAACGTTTTTGGTCGTCAACGAAGGGGTAGTAGATCGTACAGGCGCAGTATAATCACAGCGTTAGCTCGTCAAAGGCCGCCGACCCTGCAAAACCTCCTGCCTCGCCGCCCCTTCTGGTCGTGTCTAGGTTCTCGTCCACCGAGATATTGGAAGAGCCTGTAGATACCCAACCGCCACAGGAGCGATGATGCAATCTGCCCAAATGATACGAGAACTCGCCAGAATTGAAGAGGGAATCCCACTCTGGGGCTGCCTTCCCGACAGTCCCTCGGCGAGAGCCGGACTTCAATACGGGGATATCATCCTGCGAATCGGGGGCCACCGCGTTAAAGATGTGCGCGATTATATCGCGGCGATGAAGACCCGGGAGGGCAAGGAAATCGCCATCGAGGTGTTGAGAAATGGCGAACCTCTGGAGGCCATTATCATCATGGCCGATGACGCCCCACCGAGAGATTTCGAAGAGACCGCCAGAACCGTCGTCGAGGGGCGGATGATTCCACCCATCGACGACGAGTCATGACAAAAAAAGGAACTTCAGATCTGCGCGATGACTTCTTCGCGCTGCTCATCATCGAGGAGGGAGTTTTCTAAAACCTGGTCAATGAGGTCGTCTCGACCCAGATCGGAGACCTCCGCCATGCAGCCGACGTGGGTGTTGCCCTTTCGCCAGTTGTCGACGTCGACCTCATAATAGAGCACACCGCGAAGCACACCCTTGGGCTTGATCTTTTCGCTGCACACCACGCACGACGAGCGAGCGCTGGAAGCCGGTTCGACCCGCGGAGTCTTGGTACCCTTCCCGATATTTTTGGCCTCTTCCAGGATGGCGTCCACGTCTCCCACGTCGCCCTCGAATTCCTCGGTGGCTTCCACGAAGTCCCGAGCGTCGATGGCGGCACCGCACACCAGGTGATACCAGCGGTAGCTCTCGTAGCGATCGTTATACTCGCCGAAACGCAGGGCGCCCTTCTCGATTTTCTTTTTGCAGCCGCCGCATTTGGAGCGGCCCGATTTTGCGGCTTCGATGATCGATGTCGTCATATCTTTTTCTCCGTCGTAAGGTGGGCTTTTTCTAAAGCCATTTCTGTCGTCGGTCAACTGCCGGATTCTCTGTGGGTGAGGGTTCCAAAACAAAACTAAAATTAAAAGTGACACTTTCTCCACTCCGCGGTGACTAACTCTATGTAGCCCACTTTGGTCCCCACAAGGGGATGTTTTGAATGGAGAAAAACGATGACTTTTTGGATGAAGAAAGTGCTCCTTGTCGGAATGACCGCAATCCTGACGATATCCTTGGCCGCCACAGCCATTGCAGATGCTCCGAATGACGAGGGTTCAGCTGAGCAGTCCGACCGCTATCCCGGGTTCCTGGAGTTGGATCGGCCACAACTCAAGCGCGGTGAGATCCAGCGTTTCGACGCTCGACACGTGACCCGAATTATCGCAGACGATACGGCGGTGGCCACGATCATGGGAACCCGGGACGGGAGCAGCTTTACTCTTCGGGGACTTACCGCCGGAGAGACCAAAGTCGAGGTGACCTTTTCCGACGACACACGTCATACCTTCTCCGTCGTAGTCACCGATGAGATCGCAGGCTTCTCTGGAGAACTTACCTTGCCTCAGGGAGAGTCCCATGCGATGCCCGCTATCGGTGTTCACCGAGTGCAGATGGATGACGACAGTGTGATTGACATCTCGGTCTCCGACGACGGCCAGACCTTTCTTCTGGAAGCCATCGCCGCCGGCACGTCTCTGGTCTATCTGTACTCCGAGGGCGACGCGGTGAAATCCTACCGAATCCGTGTCGAAGCGCAGTAAACCCCGGGCCGGGAGCGCCTCGAAACTGTGGCGCTCCCGCGCAATGATGAGGCTGGTATGGCCGTCGACAT
Source organism: Myxococcales bacterium (assembly GCA_007120615.1). Taxonomy (GTDB): domain Bacteria; phylum Myxococcota_A; class Bradymonadia; order Bradymonadales; family Bradymonadaceae; genus SKNI01. The sequence continues at coordinate 20,819 of SKNI01000447.1, forward strand.
CGACGAGTATTACCGACAATTTGCGCCCATGGTCTATCGACGCTGCAAGGCGTTGTTGAGCGACGACGACGAGGCCCTCGATGCGATGCAGGAGGTCTTTGTAAAGCTCCTTCAGATCGAAGGCGAGGTCCATTCCCCCTCCAGTCTGCTCTACGTGATAGCGACTCGCCATTGTCTGAATCGAATTCGCTCCCACTCTCGGCGCCCGGAAGACGCCTCGAGCCAATTGCTCTACGATATCGCCAAGATTGGCGACGGCGGAGGTCGCAGCCAGGCCCGATTTCTTCTGGCTCGACTCTTCGGTCAAAACCCTGAATCATCCAGGGTGATCGCGACTCTCCATTACCTCGATGGATTGACCCTCCAAGAGGTCGCCGACGAAGTGGGATTGTCCGTCTCCGGGGTGCGGCGGCGACTTCGCGTCTTGCGCAAAGAACTCAAGGTCCTGGAGGTCCAATCATGACCGACCAACCCATACACCAACGCGTACTCGAGCGACTCGCTGCCGGGGCCCTGAGCGAAGAGGAGAGCGCTCGGCTCCTGGCACGACTCAAAGATGAGCCCGGTGGACTGGAGCGTCTGGAAGCCTTGATCCAGGAAAACGAAGCCTTTCTCAAGGATCATCCAGCCCACACCTATATTCCGATGATTCGCGCTCGTCACGAGGCCCTGCAACAGGCAGGAGACGACGATAAAGACACCTCTTCCACCGGGGCTGGTCCATTCTTTCGATTCAAGTCTGGTTACGCCCTTGTGGCCGTCGCCGTCGTTCTGGCGCTCATCTTCATGGCGAGCCTTTTCGCAGACCGCGATCTACCGGAGACTCCTGTCGTTGGGGAAGAAGCCATTGCCGAGGCCCCCGAACCAGACGAAAAAACGAAACTTCCCGCCGGGGCGACCCCGGACAGCGAGAATGAAGAAACCAGACCCCGGCTGCGAACCCTGGAAAGCCAGACCTTTGTGATCGGAGAGACCCGCCGATTTGACTCCGATGGTGTTCAACGAGTCCTGGTGGACGACGAAACTGTGGTCTCCGTGGCCATGACCAGCGATCACGAAATGCTAATCTTTCGAGGTCTACGAGAAGGAGAAAGCTCGGTGGAGATCTTTTTCGGAGACGATCAATCTCACCGCTTCCAGATCCGGGTCTCTGAGGACGTGCCCGAGGATTTCGTGCCCTATGATATGGCTCTGGCACCAGGAGAGACGACTGACCTTAACGCCCACGGTATCAACCAGGTCTACATCGATGACGACTCCATCGTCACGGTGAGCCTCAACCCCGACGACAACCTGATGTTGCAGGTTCGCGCAGAAGCTGTGGGGACCACACTGGCCCACTTTCATTCCCAGGACCGCGACCGACCTCATAGCTTTCGATTCCACGTCGGCGAACTCTTCCCCACGTCTGAGAGCGATGAGACCGTAGCTCAATATCGCCAGGAGTTAGTCGACTGTGCCACGCAAGGCGGCACGGCAACCATTGCCGCGCTGGTCGACCCGCAGGGCGTTGTGACGACTACCTTCGCCGAAGAGTTTTCTCTCTCCGAAGAGGAGAAAGATTGTCTCCTGGAAGCCGTAGCCCAATGGAGGTTTCCATCGCATAGCCTGGGAGACCAGGCCCTGGCTCGGTTCGAGATCGATCTTTAAGTCAGCACCGCATCCCCACGAAGGTCAATGCCGATACGGGTCACCCACGACGGTCTTCGAAACTGCATCAATGGCAGCCGGTGGTAAATACGTCGGTTTTACCATCGCCGGTGATGTCTCCCAGGAGCACATCGTCGGCGGTGAGAGTAGAGATTCGCCAGGTCTCCCAGGAGGAGTTGGCACCCCGAGAGATTTGCCACCGGTCGTTGGTGGGCCGAAGTACGTCGGTGATGCCATCGCCGGTAAAATCCCCGAAGAGGAGATGGTGAGCCTGCAAGCCGGAGGAAATCAGGGTTTCCCAGGAGGATGTGCCGCCGTAGGAGACCTGCCAACTGGATCCGTTACCCCGAAAAATATCGGCCACACCGTCGCCGTTAAAGTCGCCAACGGCCATCCCGGAGGTGACCGAAGAGGCGTTCAGGTTTTGCCAGGCGCCGCTGCCTCCTGGAGAGATTCGCCACTGGGAGCCGGTGGCGTGAAATACGTCGGTAGGTCCAGGGTCCTGCGCCTGCGGGCGCATAGCACCAGCGCTCCCGCTCACAATCATCGGGATTGAATAAAGACAGAGCAAAGCCAAACGCATCTGGGGAGAGTTGACCGACGATGACTTCCGAAAAGCCGACGGATCCTCGGACAAGCTCTTTGGAATCATTCAGGAACGCTTCGGAGACTCCAAGGAGTCCATCGAGCAAAAGCTCGACAGCTTCGACAGCGACCAGCGACCAGCGCTCCGCCTCTCATTGACGAAGAACAGCCCGGCTCGGAGCATCGATGCGACCGGCATCAGGACTCCGGGCTCTCTTCCACAGTCAGTGTGTAATCTCCGCTAAAGGTGGACCATCCATCGATGATGATAAAGTAGGTCTGCCCCTGCTGAAGAGCGAGTTCCAGAACTTCTTCGCCACCCGAATGGGTATCGTCGGCCGCTGCCAGACAGGTATTTGCAATATCATTGCAGTCGGTGACCACGTAGAGAACGGCGTCGAAATCGGTATCTATGGAGATGATATAATCGCCGTCGGCGCTCGGTGTGTAGACATAGGCTTGATCGCTGGCGGAGTTCCCCCGTTCGGTGTTAACACCGGGACACTCTCCACTTCCGAAGCTATATAGATTGGCGGCGTCGGTAGTGCTCCCGTCGGCCACAAAGGGCAGGGGCTCCTCGACCTCAAAGGCGGATTCACAGGTTTCTCCTGGGGCCGTGGGGTCGTAGCATTCGTAGCCATCACCGATGAAAGGAGCATCGCATTCGCACTCGTAGGAGCCCACCGTATTGGTGCAGGTTGCGTTGTCATCACAACTGTCGATCTGCTCTTCACATTCGTCGATATCCACACATTCCGAGCCGTCGAACTCATAGCCATCGTCGCACTCACACTCGTATCCGATGCCTTCTTTGCGGCAGATCGAGCCATCAAGGCAGCTATCGGTTTCATTGATGCATTGATTGAAATCGATGACAAATTCATAGTCTCCGGCTAAGTTGTTCTGGTTACTATAACCGTCGACGAAGATGAAATAGGTCGTTCCCGCCTCCAACTCCACATCTCCTCTCTCCGTTCCCCCGCCAAAGGTGAGAGCATCGACACCCAGGATGCAACTCGTTGAGAGAGCATCACAGTCGGTAGCGATGTAGATGATGGAGTCATAAGAGGTAGTCAATTCGACCCGATAGGTCGCCGTAACGGCGGGCGTAAAGCTGTACACCCGGTCATTGGACGCGCCTCCGCCACCCCAGACACTCATTCCCGGGCACCAACCGGCTCCGATGGAGTAATTATTGTCGGCATCGATGGTGCTGGATGCATGTACAAAAGGGAGGGTGTCCACATAGAGGGCGTCCTCACAGACATTGCCGTCGAGCAGGCAGGTATATCCGTCCCCGGAATAGTCGTCGTTGCAATCGCACTCGTAGGAGCCGTAGGTATTGGTGCAGGTCGCGTTGTCATCACAGGAATCGGTTCCCAGTTCACACTCGTCGATGTCGGTGCAATTGATCCCGTTGCCCGTAAAACCAGGGCCGCATTCGCAATAATAACTCCCCTGCGTATTGGTGCACTCCGCCTCCGGGTGGCATTGATCGGTGCCTCTTTCACATTCATCGATATCGGTGCAGGTGTAGCCATCGCCCTCCCAACCTGTGGAGCAGGCGCAGGAATATCCGCCGGGGTAATTTACGCAGATGGCGTTGTCATCGCATTCATCGATACCCAGGGAGCATTCATTGATATCGCTGCAGCTGTGGCCGTCCCCCTCAAAACCCTCGATGCATTCGCACTCGTAGGAGCCCGGGGTGTTTGTGCAGGTGGCATTAGAATGGCAGCTGTGGTCTCCGGTGGTGCACTCATTGATGTCCTCACAGCTCGTTCCGTCGCCTGAGTAGCCCGAGGGACACTCGCATTGATAGGAGCCCGGCGTATTGATGCAACTGGCCAACTCATGACAGTCATCGAGTCCTTCGGCGCATTCGTCGATATCTTCGCACACCGTTCCATCACCGCTAAATCCCGAGGGACATTCGCATTCATAGGAGCCCGGGGTGTTGGTACAGGTGGCCAATTCATCACACTGATCGAGTCCTTCGGCGCATTCGTCGATGTCCTCGCATTCCAGGCCGTCTCCGGTAAATCCGTCCCGACAGATGCACTCGTAGGATTCCCCTGATTGAGAGCAGGTGGCGTCCTGATGGCATTGGTCGCAGAACGTTCCCTCACAGCCAGGCCCGTCTCCGAAACCATTTTCGTTTTCGCAATAATCAAGCCCGATGCATCGTCCCTCAAAGCAGGCGGCCTCCGATTCCGAACAGGTCGTCTCACAGGACTCGGTGCAATATTTCTCCTCTCCAAACGCCTCGCATTGCCCGGAGATACATTCAAAGTCTCGGTCGCAACTGCTACCCAGCCCCTGTCTTGGAGCGACACAAATATCGTCGCGACAATGGTCGGTGACACAGTCGGCGTCCACCGCACAACCCTCTTGTTCTTCGCAGGGCTCGCAGCTTCCCCCGCAGTCAATATCGGTCTCATCCCCGTTTTGAATTCCGTCGTCACAGGTCTCTTCGATAACGTCCGTATCGCCGCCGGCGTCAACGTCCGTATCGCCGCCGGCGTCGGTCCCGCTATCTTCGAGATCTGCGTCCTCTCCTGCATCTACATCAGAGTCCGCACCACCCTCCGCATCGGAGATACCCACATCTTCTCCGTTCCCCAGATTCCACTGCGAATCGTTGTCGCTCGGGTCCTCCGATCCGCAACCGAAGGAGAACAACAACAGTGAAAGCGCCACACTAATCGTTAGCAATCGCATACTCATAATCTTCTCCACGTCCGATGAGACTTCTCACCCAGAAATTAACGCCGCAGACCATGCCAAAGGCACCTTTAGACTTCAAGGCGTGTCAGATAATTTTGAGTTACTTTCAGGCTCCCGAAACCGGACCAAATGAGCCAGGGAACAGGGGGAACAGGCGGCTACCCTGATCGAAAACAGGAAGAACGTTCGTTCCCTTCTCTGGCCGTCTCTTGTACTCTGACGTCTCATTCTCGAATCGCATCA
>SKNI01000602.1 GCA_007120615.1 Myxococcales bacterium
CGCACATCGGCGTTGACCACCACCGCGTCCGCATCCATCGCACCGTCGCCCCAGGACACTCGGTAGCCGTTATCGCGGCGCTCAATCGAGGTGATGGCTCGGTGGAAGCAACACTCAACGCCTCCCTCCTGCGCCACGCGCTGCAGGCCTTTTGCGATCTCGTACATCCCCCCTTCCACTCCCCATCCCCCGATCCCCAGGTCAACCCAGGAGATACAATTCAGGGTCGCCGGAGCCCGCCTGGGATCGGAGCCGTTAAAGGTGGCGTAGCGCAGAAAAACCGACCGCAGCCGTCGATCGGTGATTCGCCGGTCGATGGCCTGAACCATGGTGGACATGGAGTCAATATTGCGAAACGCCTTCATCGCCGTAAGACCCAACTTTACGGCCGTCAACGCCGTCGGTGCACCGCCCATCACAAAATGTGGCGAGGCGGCTTCCCAGATCTTTTTGGTATAGCCTAAGAATTCGTCAAACTCCGAGGCCGCCTTCTCTCCCAACTCCCGACGAATATTTGCTTCCGTATCCTCCGGGCTGCTCCCCACGTCAAAGCCCTCTCCCCCGGGGAAGTCATAGCGAAATACCGGCTCCGGTCGAAAAAGGGTCAACTCCTCCTGCAGTCGCCGTCCCTTCTCCTCCATAAGAGAGGTCAGCACACCTGGCAGGGTCAAAAGGCTTGGCCCCGTATCAAAGCGAACCCCATCGTATTCGTGAAAACCAACTTTACCGCCGGACTGAGGAGCGGCCTCCAACAGGGTAACCTCCAATTGCGGTCGTCCCGAAAGGGCCACGGCCGCCGACAACCCGCCCATCCCTGCGCCTACGATGACCACCCGTTTCTTCATCGACTATCTCCCCACAAAAGAGCGCAACAGGCGACTCACCCGACCCCGGCGGGGCCCCACGAATAAGGGCAGCCACATCGAGTTGAGCTTTTCTCGGTGGTGGACTCTCATCTTCACCAGGGGACGATGGCGAGCCATATCCACGCGATCCGGCTCGCAGACCTCGGCGATCCCTCGAAAGCTCCCGCCACGGCGGTCCGAGGCTCGCAGAACGGAGCGCAGATAAAATGGACCGCTGTCGACTACGTCCTGATGTTCGATCTCCAACCAGTCGTCGCCGTTGACCTCGATGGTCATCGACGGCCACCACCTGAGCCCCCCGAGATTCTTCTTTGGCTTTTCCCGTCGCAGTCGACAATCGGTCAGCCGCTTGATCGCTCCCGAGGGATCGATGGTCAAAAAGAGAGCTTCCTCTTCTCCCTCTTCGCCGTCGAGCAGGTAATAGATAAAATCCCGGCCTTCTAACGCTACCCGACCCCAGATCCAGCTGTCGATTCCCAGATCGTGTAGCGGAACACTTCCCCCATTTCGATCATGGTAGAGTCTCCCACTAATCCTGCTCCGACTATCCCCCACTTCTATGATTGCGGTCCCGCTACAAGCGCATAAAATCGGCGTCCAGTCATGAAACGACAGGCTCTCCGCCGCGGTCGATCGCTTTCCGGGATGGTGACCGTTTCCATTGCAACACCCCGGGCCCCGAGACTCTACGACGATTCGGGCTCTCTCCCCCAGGGTGGGCACATCCAATAAAAGATCGAGTTTTACTGCCCGTTGACCACCCTTCACCGTGCTGTGAAGGGTGGAGCGCCCAAACCTCCAACTGTCGCCATTTTCATCGGCCTGCCACTGGACCTCTTCGGGATCAAATTCCTGAAGGAGATAAAAGTCGAGCTCTCCCCCTCGATATACCGAGACGTTAAGGCTTGGGCGGTCCCCGGGCATCTGGGGGGTGCCCCGACGGGCAGCGCTCGCGTATCCCGGCAAAAAGGGAAGTCCGTAGCTCCAGATGACCACCAGGCCATTGCCATTGTCATCCACCAGGTCCAGATACCACCACAAAAACCCTCCGGGCTCTGACAATAAACCCGGCGACAACCCTGATCCCGCCTGAGCGAGATGAATCATATTACTGCTCATACCGATACTCCCGGAAAACCCTTCAATGCGTCGTGAAGACTACTCGTGTGGCCTGGCGCCGAAAGCAGCGGCAAACTAAGGAGAACCCACATCATCATCGCCACCCATACCCAGTAGACTTTGGCCCAGGCCGGCACCACCGTTCGCCCGGCCATCACATCGGTGCCGCCCCGGCGCAGATGAACGCCGATGGCTCGGTAGACCCGACTGGCCACCACGATCGCCAGCCGCGATCGAAGCGGTATATAGCGCATCCCCTCGTCGGCGCTGTCGTAATATCTCTGAGCCAACTCCAGGACCTCGTCGACCACCTTTGCCAGGGCTTCTTTATCGGCACTCCCGTCGAGAATATCCTCGTGGCTCAACCCCGCCTTCTGGAGCCGTTTCTGCGGAATATAAACGCGGCCCCGCTCGGCATCCTCCAATACATCGCGGCAGATATTGGTCATCTGCATCGCAATCCCTAGATCGATGGCGTGAGCCAGGCCCTCTTCCTCATCGACCCCTAAAAGGGCGCACATCATCAACCCCACCGTCCCGGCGACCCGATAACAATATTGCACCAACTCCTCAACGTCCTCGATGAGCACTTCTTCCAGATCCGACTCCACCCCGTTGATCAACTCCATGGCGTAATCAATATTGAGATTGCTTCGCTGCACCACCCTCAAAAACTCCGCCACCAACGGTCGAGGAGGTCGAACCTCTCGGAGTTCGTCACGCAGCTGGCCAAGATAAAGGGCTGCCCGCTCCTCATCTTCGGACTCGTCGGCCAGATCATCGATCAGTCGACACAGAGCGTATAAGACCGCCGCATCCCCCCGCACCGCCACCGGCAAAAAGAGCGATGCCAGCCGAAAAGACCGGGAATGACGAGCCAACACCTCGGTGCTCGCCACCACCATATCCTGAGAGGTCGCCGCCGGAATCATCCCCGAGGAATCGGGGGAGCCGGAAGAATCGGTATCGGAAGCGCTATCGGTGGAGTAGGTCGTACTCACGCCGTCACCTTCCTCGCGTCCGGAGTCACCGGCACCACCGCATCCGCTGCCGGTCGCGGAACCAGCTTCTCCAGCACCTTCGCCGACGTGATCACTCCCGGCAGACCCGCTCCCGGGTGGACTCCTGCTCCCACAAAGTACAGCCCCTCGATATCCTCGGAGCGGTTGTGATAGCGAAACCACGCCGACTGACTCAGCCTGGGCTCCGGTCCAAACCCTGCCCCTGAAATCGACCGCAATTCCTGCTCGAAGAAGTCCGGACTCTTATGAAAGCGCACCGTCAGATGCTCTCTCAACCCCGGCATATGACGATCCTCGAGGTATTCTAAGATGCGATCCAGATAGGCATCACCGGTCTCTTCCCAGTCGATACCGCTCTCATTATTGGGCACCGGCGAGAGCACATAAAACGAATCATGCCCCTTCGGCGCCAACGAGGGGTCCGTAGCCGTGGGACGGTGCAAATACAGGGAGAAGTCATCGGCCAGGATTTTTCGGTCGAAAATATCGGTCAACAACTCTTTGTAGCGAGGTCCCAAAACGATGGTGTGATGCTCGATATCCTCGTATTGCTTATCGGTCCCGAAATATCCGACGAATAAGCCCATGGACTGCTTCACCCGCCCCACCCGGGCGTCGGAATTTTTGGAACGATGGCGAGGATCGATCATCTCCTTATAGGTAAACGATGGATCGGCGTTGGAGACCACGAAGCGACAGGGAATTCTCTCCCCTCCTTCGGTGATCACAGCGTCGACTCCATTCTCTCCGACCTCGATCTCTTTGACCGCCGTATTCATTCGAACGTCGACGTCGATCTCCTCGAGAAGCTCCATCAGCCCTTTGACGATGGCCGTGGTTCCACCCCGGAAAAAGTGTACACCCCACTTTCTCTCCAGCCAGTGAATCAGCAGATAGATCGAGGTCACGTTAAACGGATTTCCTCCCACAAGTAGCGGTTGAAACGTAAAGACCTGGCGAAGGCGGTCGTCTTTAATATATTTGGCCACCAGACTGTAGACGGAGCGATAATTGCCCAGTCGTAGCATCTCTGGGACGACCCGCAGCATATCCATCAATGTATCAAAGGGCTGGTCGGCGAGCTCTTCGTAGCCGACCTCAAAGATCCTGCGGGAGTGTTCGGCCAGGCGCTTATAGCCTTCGACGTCGGCGGGATTGAACTCCTCGATCTGCGCCAGCAACCGCTCTTCGTCACCCACATAATCGAAGTGAGTGCCGTCATCGAAGGTGATCCTGTAGAAGGGGTCGACGGGGACCATCTCCACATAATCTTCCATGCGGCGTCCCACACAATCGAAGAGCTCTTCGAAGAGATAGGGCGCCGTGATCACCGTCGGCCCGGCGTCGAAGGTATAGCCATCCTCGCGAAATACACCGGCTCTGCCACCCGGTTGATCCCGGGCCTCCAGTAGAGTCACGGGATATCCCATCGCCCGCAGTCGGATCGCTGCAGAAATCCCTCCGAAACCCGAACCAATTACGACGACCTTCTCATGTGAAACCATATATTCCTCGTCCATCCTCAGACAAAAGGGACCACTCCGACGAGCCAACACCCAACGACCAACCTCGACGCTCGGTGAAGCTGTGTCCCGATTTTGAAAATTCAAGAACTTTTAAACCATTAAAATACATTTTCCTCCTAGTGGCCGCTCAACTCGGAGACTCCTCCTTTTTCTTTACCCAGTACTTGCTTTCGATACTTCGGCAGTCCCCACCACGGCAGATCGGGCCGCTCGTGATGCTCCCAGTGATATCCGAAGTGATAACAGGTCAAAAAAGAGAGCCAGGGAGCAAAATCATTGCTGCTGGCCCGGTGATGATCCCGATAGCCACCTTCCGGCTCTCGATGGGGCAATACGGTCCCGAAATAAAAGAGCTGCCAGGTGCTCAACAACGCCGGAGCGACCCAGAAAACGAGCAGATTCTCCACCGGAATCCCCGCTCCGTATTGAAGAATATTGAAGGCCAGCGCCATACCCACGAGCTGACCTATGGACAGATATTCTCGCATAAAATGCAGATACCACCGGATCGTCCCGTCTCGCTCTCCATCATGATAATCAGGGTCTTTCTCGCTGGCCGGATGATCGTGATGCCGCCAATGAGAGGTGTGCAATTTCCGATAGGAGAAGAGCGCATAAAAAAGCACCGCCAGAGCGCCGATCATTCGATTGAGCCGCGGAAAACTCGGCAATACCGTTCGATGCATGGCGTCATGGGCCGTAATAAAGAGCCCGGTATATAAAAAGGTCTGAACCAGCACCGCTACCGGCGTCCACCAGGGCCAGGTCGACACATCGAGAGTCAGCAAGAAGAAGAGACTCCCTGCCCAGAGCGAAATGATCGTCGCCGCTGACGCACCACCTTTGAGGTTTGGCCACCTTGGCCGACTACGATCACTCATGAGTGCCTCCTGGTCGCCATGGCCCCTGGAAGGAGCGCCTTTCCGACCCGTCGACCGTCCCCCAGCGCCCGTCTGGCCAGCGCCCACCGGAGGCTATTCTCGGCATCGGCGAAGAGCCGCAACATGATCCCGGACATCTCTCGATGACCGGTTTCTCCGCTCATATACTGGCGCCAACTTTGCCCGGGGAGACTGAAAAAGACCTCGAAGAATTGGCTGATCTCCTCTCTATCGAAGCCGGCCAGAACATCGCGACCAAAAAGCAGGAGCAGATGAGCCCGTCGAAGTTGGTCGGACCAAAGGATCTGCCACCCGGCTCTCGCGATCTGCTCCGGGCTCAGCCCACCCTCAAGACCTTCTGCGATTGTATCGGCCAGCGGGGCCCCGGCCCGTAGCATTCGAGCCATCTGATAGCCCGTCGCAGGATGAACCAGCCCGGCGGCTGCACCAAACCCGAGGACCCGCTGTTCCAACGACGGCAGCGCTCCACCCATGGGAATCTTGCAGAACTCTTCTTCGTGAGTCTCCAAAATCGACACTCCCAGCCGGTCCAGCCGATGCTCGAGGGTTCGCCGCAACTCATCGAAGTCCACTGCGCCTGGGGCCACCAGAACCGTTTCCTCTACGAAATAACGGTCTCCACCGAGATGCATGCCGTATAAGAACGTCGGCGGGCTGTTTTCATCACGTTCACCACAAGGTGCTCGATAATCCATCAGCACCATCTGACGACCTTCCAGGGGGTCGCCGTCAAAATCCGCTTCCACACCAAAGGCCGTTTGAAACGCTACCGCTTCCTCTCCCACATATTCCAAAAGACCCGCCGCACCGCCGCTTGCATCCACCACAATCCGCGCGCGAATCGTCTCTTCGTCACCACCCTCCCCGCCAACGAAAGTTAGGCTGGACCATCTATCTTGATGCTCCACATCGATCACCTTCGCCTCGATCCATCGAGCGCCGCCGTCGTCGAGCCTATCATCGAGACTTCCTTGAAAAGCGTCGTTGTCGATCCGACAATACTCCCGCTCCAGCACCACCTGTTGGGGCGACGACAAATCCAGGACTACATCGGCCTGTGGCCAACTTCGTCGAAGTGCGACGGGGATCTCCAACTCCTCAATCTCATCACTCCACACCCCGTAGGTATTCGGCCATCTGGCTTTCGGCCCGGGATCGAAGATGGCGACGTCCACCCCCCGTCGAACCAGGAGGGTAGCCAGCCAACGCCCGGCCGGTCCGGCGCCGACCACCGCCACGTCAATCTCGATGTGCCCTGCGTCACTGCCAGCCATTTGCATCCATTCTCTCGGTACGACTTCATCGGAGAGGTTCAACCAACCATTGAGCTTGGGATCAGGTTAACGATCGTCAAAGAAAAAGATTAGAAAACTCTCAGTACCTATCTCCGACGCGCAAGGCTCCGCCACCGGATCTATGAAATCGACGGTCAACGCGCTACCATTGCCAGGCACTAATCCAGCAAAGACTCAACGAGTCCGGAACGATCTGGCATGAAAAAAATAGATAAATTCGACGTCTTATGGGGGCTCTTAGTAGCAGTGATTGTAGTATCTTCGCTATTATTTATGATTGGAAAGCTCCCCACCTCCCATATCAACTGCGCAAATTATCAATGCACTGCCGTCACCAAAATATTATTCATCAACTCGACACCGCTGAAGACGTTCAATCAGGTAGATGTAGATGAAGTAGTGGTGGTCACCGACGAATTTGGCGAGGACCGCACATGGCGGGAGCCGGAGACTCATTATATAACTGTGACCTTTCAAGATGCGGGTCACCAAAGGATTGCGACGTCTACCGATGAGGCGCAAATCTTGAGTGCCGCCGAGGAGCTCCGATCTTATCTGGAAGAGCCGGACGAAGCCGAACTTTCGATCGCCCTGGGGCCCACAGGGTATGATAAATTCGGATTCTTTCTCGCCCTATTCACGTTTGGTTTTGTAATCGCCTGTTTCTCGATCATGCACGTATTCGGCCCTTTTTAACGACCCCGAATTATACATGAGATTTATGTCCGTAGACTGGAAAGAAGTAGAACAAGATAACACTCACCGGCCCTGGCCTTTGCCCGAGAGATCCTGGGTGATGACCATGAGTTGGCGGCATCTTCTGGCCTCCCATTGGCCCGTGGACCCCAACCTTCTGGCGGAGGGACTCCCCGATGGTCTCAGCCTCGATCTCTGGGAGGGAAAAGCCTGGTTGAGCATCGTCCCCTTTGAGATGGCCAACGTCAGCCCCCGAGGTTTGACTGGCCGCTTCGGCCGGCAGAGGTAGAGATCGAAAAGAATTCGATCTTCGAAACCATCGGCCTCAAGTTGCCGAGTAAGCCCGTAAAATCCCACTTCGCCCGAAATATCGACACCCTGGGCTGGGGACTTCAGAAGATCAATCGGCCGAAATCCCCCACGTAACCACTACATCATCGGCGCCGCCCATATCCTGGCCGACGAAGAGCGATGGATTTTGCTCTCGCGACAGCTGTCGGGCTTCCCGAGAGACTCGGGGAGCGACGTAGGCTTCCAGTTCAGCCAGGCTTATCTGCCCGTCGCCGTCGAGATCGGCACGCCCCAGTCCGAGGCCTTCCACCAGATAATGGGTAAAGAGTCCCGTATCATCGTCGGCTCGATTCCCGCTGATCTCAGCCGCCTGTGATGCCGAAAAGATGGCGACCCTGGACTGCGGCTCGGTCTGCTGAACCGGAACCAGCGGACGAGTCCCTTCGGGGAGCACCGAGCGCCCACCGGAGCCCGAAAAACAGGCGTCCACAAAAGCGATGATCTCCCGAGCCGAGGTCGCTTCCAATTGGTCGATGACCATGCTCAGCTTCAGCCCGGTGTACTCCATACTCTCCGGGGTCGCCTCGTAAGGGAGCAAAAAGGAGGTTCCCTCCGAGGTGTCCGGGGAGCCGTGGCCGCTGAAATAGAGATAGATTCGACCACCGGCGGGGACGTTATTCTCCAACCACCTCAACTCGGAGAGAATATCGCCTCGGGTCGCTCGACTATCGGTGAGCACCCTCACATTTTGCTCCGGAAGGCCCATGCTGGTGGTCACTAACTCGGCGAATTTTTCGGCGTCTCCACGGGCTCCCGTGGGCGGTGGCAGGTCCCGATAGTCCTCCACACCGATGATCAACGCGTAGGATTGTCGCTGAGGTGTGGCAGAGGCGAAGTCCGGAGTCGCCGCCATCGAGACCTCCGGCTCTTCATCCGTGACGGTGCTCGGCGTCTGGGGTGCCACAGAAGCGGTGGTCGTGCCCATGGTCCCCGAGCTAAGGTCTCGGGCGATGGGTCGGGAGAAGAGGTCATTGACCGCCATCTTAGGGAGCGCGGTCAGGCGAATATAACCGCCGTAATTCATCTCCAGATCGTTTCGAACCGATTCCCGCCCGCTGGTGCCGCTTCCCAGAAATTCGCCGTGAGACACAAGATCGATGGCCACGGTCATATATTTGTCGACTCCGGCGATATTTGGCCCCCGGTCGACGGTGATCTCGGTCTTGAGCACGGCGTGATAGTCGCCGGCGGGGTCTTCGATGACCCGAACCCCTTGTTGCTGCAGCGTTTGTCGAAGCTGTCGCTGAACCTGGGTGTC
>SKNI01000410.1 GCA_007120615.1 Myxococcales bacterium
ATCGAGGAAACCCTGACCAAGATCTGGCAGGGATCTCATGACCGCTCTCTTCTGATGAAGTTGCTCACTTTTCACGCGGTCATCACCTTCGGACCAGTGCTGATCGCCCTCTCCATCGTTCAGACGGCGGGTGCTCAATTTTATCTCACCGAAATCGGAATCGACGTGACCCTTTTGGAGCGAGCGATGCCGATTCTTTACGCCCTGGTGGCATTTACCCTGCTCTTCAAATTGGTGCCCAATGCAGTGGTGACCTGGAAGGCGGCTCTCCTCGGCGCACTCTTTGCGGCCATCGCATTTGAACTCGCCAAGTGGGGATTTAACCTCTACGTCAATCAGCTTCTGATCCAGACCTATGACCGGGTCTACGGAACCCTGGCCTTGATCCCAATCGGGCTGATCTGGATGTATATCGTGTGGTTGGTCATCCTGGTGGGCGCGGAATTGGCCTATAGCTTCCAATTCTTGCGGGACCTGATGCATATCGAAGGCGGCCGGCGCAGCTCCCAGGCACGCCAAAACCAGCTTCACTCGATTCATCCCCTGATGGCGCTGGAAGTGTTAGCCCCTATCATCGAAGCCTTCGACAGCGGAAAGGGCCCGGTCACCGAAAAAAAGTTGGCCCGGAGCACAAAACTTCCCACCTATCTTATAAGTGACGTCGTCGACGGGTGGATTCAAGCCGGGGTCATCGTCGAGGCCGGCACCGGCGGGCGGGGAGATCGGAAATTTCTTCCCGCCCGGCCTCCTGAAGATCTGGCCCTCGATGAGTTTATCGAAGCGTTCTGGGTCAGCGAGCACCGAGGAACTTCTGATGCCTTCACCTTGTTATCCGAGCAATACCTGAAGGCCTCCAAGAAATTCTTTGACGGCCGCTCCGGTAAAGACCTGATCGGAACCAACTACGATCCCCCCGATGAAAGCGCCGATGGAATGGTCGCTTTTGCGGACTAAACCAGATTTACTTCCGAAACCCGGAGTTTGTGCTTTGTGAGGTCGGCGTCTGCCCGCTTTTCCTCTCTCCAGGTAGCGATCCTCATCGCTCAGTCCTCGCCGAAATTAGTCCGCAGAACTTATCTCTTGGATCACTAGTGGTCCGACTAATTGCTGCTTTGAATGGATTGAATTCGATCTTTTAGCGCCAGTTTTCTCTTCTTGATGATCTGGACTTCAAATTGCTCTTCCGGAGATAATGATCGAAGCCGGTCAAGCTCAGCGAGGCGCTCCTGGAGAGACTGGTGAGTCTGCTGGAGGGATTCCATGGTCTCTTCTAATGAATCGGCAGGAGCTGTATTCGGTCGGGCCATCAAGGACCTCCTTGAGGTGAGAGTGGAGATCAGAATCTCACGGCGCGGTCTCAATTTCAATAGTCAGCCGATCTAGAAATCCTATACCTACTCCTACCCTCGAGCGAACCATGAGCACTTTACTTTCCATCGATCTGGGCTTGCGATGCGGATTTGCAACCTACTCCTCAACGGGACACCTGCTGCGTTATCGGTCCACGAATTTCGGTTCGGTCTCCCGTCTTCGATCTGCCGCCTGGAATATCGTCCGAGAAAACGGCCCCCCGGAGGTCATGATACTTGAGGGGGACCGAAAGCTGGCTTCGATCTGGTCCCGGGTGGCAAAACGCATGGACTGCCAGGTCATCACCGTCGCTCCGGAGACCTGGCGAGCGCAACTCCTTGTGGCTCGTCAACGACGATCGGGACAGGACGCCAAAGACTCCGCCGACCATCTGGCTCGGGCCATCATCGACTGGTCCGACGCCCCCGGGCCAACCAGTCTGCGCCACGATGCGGCCGAAGCCATTTTAATCGGTCTATGGGGCGTGATGCACGTCGGCTGGCTTGATGAACTGCCCCCATCGATAAACTCGGCCCTCTCCGGCTCCTGATCGCCTCGCGCAGTGAAGTACAACTTATTTCGTTTCCATGGATGAGAATCACCCCCGATCCGTGTTAACCTATTGAAGCGAATAACGTTCTTCCCAGCAGATCCATTTCGGAAGAAAAATTCGCCTTTTGCCCGCCGGGAGTTTATTTTGGAGAACGATAATATTCTTCCGACTCTCCAGTGGGCCGTAACCGCCGATGATCACACTATTGATGGGTGATTAATTCGCTGGCGGTGGGCTCGCTTGATATTCTGGCTCTACTTGACAATGCGAGGCTCCGTGCATGAGACGCTCTCCCCTTGCCGGATGGTTTGTTTTTGGAATTCTTTCCCTTACGACGCTGGCAGTCTTCGGCATGCCCCTGTTGCCGGAGACCGGTACTACGACGATCCGCCTGAACAACGCCGAAGTCCATGCCTCGGTCAGCCCCACGACGTCTGCATCAGTGCTTCCGATGGTCCAGACGGCGCTGGTGGCCTCTAATCAGGCGGCGGCTCAGGCGATCCGCTGTCAGGTGGGCGCGCAGGGGATCAAGGAATCTCAAGATCTCGTCTATTATCGCAAATACGACGACGCCGACCTTCTACTCAGCACTCTCCTCGACGACGATTGCATCGAGGATGCCACCGAGCGTGACAAGGCTCGCTTTCAACACGCCTACCTTCTCCATCTCCTCGATCGTCCGGCCGAAGTCATCGACCGCCTCGATGAACTCGAGACACAAGTGCCCATCGCCGACTTTGTCTACTGGCTCCGTGGAGAATCCCTGGAGAAATTAGACCGCCATCAAGAAGCGGCCGACGCCTTCGGGGCCATCTACCAACCCGACAATAGCCCCCTGCACTGGCGAGCCCGCGCTCGGCAGGCCAAGAGCCTGGTGGCCGCCGAAAATTGGGAAGACGCTCAACCTATTCTGGCTCAGATCGTCGACACCTTTCCCGATTACCCCCGGCGACATCGAGCCCTGTATTATCAGGGAAAGACCTACGAAGCCCTGGGGGAGTTGGAAAAAGCCGCAAAAGGCTATCAGGCTGCCAACTTCGAATTCCCCTTCAAGCAAGAGGGCCGGGATGCGCTCACCCACCTGCAAGCCCTCGCCGAAAAAGGCATCGAACCCGACCCCATCGACCGGGAGAAGCTCTTTGCCCACTATCGACAACTTCGGGTCGATAAATTCTGGCCTCTGGCTCATCAACTTCTCACCGACCTGCGTGAGGAAAACAGCACTCCCGATGGGAACTCTGAATTCGAAAATAAGATCCTTCTTCAGATCGCCTTAAACGCCTATCACAGCCACGATTTTGAATCGGCTGCTCAGTATTTTGCCCAGGCCCGCGAGATATTTGAGGCCGGACACACCCGTGGATTTCAACGGCGTACCCTCTATCGCTTCCACAGTTTCGCCCTGGCCCGACTCGGTCGCCACGATGAAGCCATCGATGCCCTCAACACGATGAATCGAAACGCTCCCCGACGCACCCGGCTTCAGGACGTGGCCTATCACCACGAGCGACACGGAGAGTACGAAAAGGCTTATCAACTCTACGACCAGGTCTACTCCGCCGGCCAAAAGCGGGGCTGGCACTTCTCCTATCTGACCTATAAGACCGGGCGATTCGAAGATGCCTACGAAAATCTGCAGCGCCTCGCGACCCGATCCAGCGGCGAGACCCGTGCGAAGTATTTATACTGGGCTTCCCGCTCCCTGGAGCGGGCCGGAAAAGTCGAGGAAGCCTACGAATTATTCACGGAATTAAAAGAAACCCGTCCCCACAGCTATTACGGGCTCCAGGCGGCAAACCGTCTCAACGACCTCCAACAACGAACTCCCGCTGATAGTGGATTTATCGCCCAGACCGATTTCCTGACCGAGCAGGCCGACCAGGCGCTGGACGCTTTCGAGCAGGCATCGTTCTTTGCCGGCTCCGGCGGTGGCGGCCGATTCTCCGATCCCAGGACGCAACCTCTGGCCGGTGAGCCCACGGACGATCTCGACGAATCGGAAGAAGAGATCTGGCAGCAGGAGATGGTGGCCGCCGTCCTCAACGAACAATGCACCGAAGACGACTTCTGTTCTCCGGGAAGACTGGGCCTGCCCTTTCCTTCCTACGGGTTGACCTGGAATCTTGGACGCCCTCTTCTGGATGCCCGCACCGCCCACAGCATGGAGAATATTAGAACTCGCGCTGCCCGTGCCAGCGCCCAGGAGGAGTCGCTCGAAGGCCTGGACCGTCGGGACTCCGACCAGGTCCGGGTCCCCCGCGCCGACATCGAATTTCCCGACGATAACGTCCCCCGCATCCGTTTTAATACCGAAGCGAGAATCTACTGGAATGGTCGCCGAGACTCCGATGTAGCCTTCGTCAATTACGACCGCGGCAATATGATCGGTCCCGTCCCCACCGAATGGACCGCCTACGATGATGACACCCATCATGGCGGACTCGAGCGCGCCGTCGAAACGGCCGGAGACCTCTTTCCCAATCTCAAACGAGCTCAATGGTTATGGCTCGCCGGATGGAACACCGAGGCCCGCCGGGTGATTCGGGATGTCTCCTTGGAATTTCGCTCCCTCTCCAGTCGCTCCCGAGCGTCCCGCACCCCCCACGAGCTCCCTCAGAAACGGTGGGGCTATTATATCGATAATCGCCGCCACGCCAGCCGGGCCGACTACTGGGGCATGTCCAGCGATGAGAAGCGTTTCCCGGTCCCCGAAGACAACGCTGAGGCGCAAGCTCTCCTAGAGCGCCAGCAAGATATCTTCGACCGCCGCCGCGACCTCCAGCCGATCATGGTGGAGGCCTATCAGGAAGTCGGAGATTATCATCTGGTCCGACGACACGCTCTCGGTGACACCTGGTGGCTTCGACAAGCACCCGACGGAGACGCCCGCCGCTACTGGGCCATGGCCTATCCCCGTGCGTTTCCCGAGAAGGTCATTCCCCTGGCAGAGAAGCACAACGTAAACCCCTATATGATCTGGGCGTTGATGCTCGTAGAGAGTTCCTTTAACCCCGATTCCATCAGCATCGCCGATGCCCTGGGCCTCTTACAGGTCATCCCGCGCACCGGACAAAAAATCGCCACCCTCTTTGGGAGCGAAGACTTCGGCCCCTTTGATCTCTTGGAAGAGGATCATTCCATCGAACAGGGAATCTTCTATTTCAGTAAATTGGTCCAGAAATTCCACGGCCAAGAGTTAATGGCCTTTGCCGGATATAACGGCGGTCCTCACCGCGTCGGAGGCTGGCTCGACAATCGCGGACATCGAATCCCCCTCGATGAATTCGTCGAAGAGATCCCCTTTGATCAGTCTCGGGGATACGCCAAAAAAGTACTGCGCTTTCTTCAGGTCTATCTGCGGATCTATGAGGGCTACGACGAGGGGCTCTATGTGGGCCAGAACGTGCGTCAGGACTATCTGGAACAGCCTGATTTTTAGGGTTCCATCCGGAAATGACTCCCTTTGCAGCAAACGGTCTATCAAATATCCTCGTTTCTGCTCGGTCCGCCTTTTCCGGATGGAAACTGAGTCGATTCCGGTTCAGATCTGATAGATGGGACTGAAGTCGTCGTGCATCAACTCCGGAACGGAGTCGGCGATGGACTGTAGGGTATAGCGCTCCAAGACCCGAATGGTGGCATCTCGTATCTCCTGCCACACCGGACGAAACGCCGCCTGACGGTCCGTGGGTGATCCTTCCCCGGCGGTGCGGTCGTCATAGGCCATCGGGGCCACCGGGCCTTCCAGATGGCGGATGATGCTCAACAGGGTCATCTCGCTTGCCGGACGAGCCAGCATATATCCCCCATTTGCCCCACGCTTGCTGAGTACGAACTGGCCCCGCTTTAAGTCGGCCATAATTCCCTCCAGAAACTTTCCCGGCAGGTCTTCTTCACAGGAGATCGACTGAATGCTCATGGGTTGATCCGTGCGAGCACCGGCCAGTGTTACCAGGGCGCGCAGTCCGTACATCGTTCGGGCGCTGATCTGCATCTTGACTCCTTAGGATGAATGCTTTGAGCGTCACCGCCCTTTCTTTTCCAACTTTTGCTCTTCGTGACTTCTTCCCAGACGCGATAAAATGGTCACCAGGGCCGCTCCCCCGATCGCGGCGATCCCCACGGCGACCACCGTAGTATCCATCGCCGTGGGAAGAACATTGGTAATCGTACCATCGATAACAGATCGAAACGGCCAGATTCCCCGCAGACACCCGATCATCAATCCCACCAAAAGGCCCAATGTGGCCGCAGGAAACTCTTTGAGCAGATAGCTCATCACCCGGGCAAAACTCAACAATCCAATCGCTGCCCCGATCATAAAGAGGGCCACGTACAGGGTCGCCGTGGGCGGAAGGGCAAGCCCTGCCATCCCCATCAATACCCCCTTTAAGGCGTTGAGAATAAAATAATACCCGCCCATGATCAGAAGCAGATAAGAGCCGCTGATGCCCGGCAAGATCATCGCGCAGATGGTGATCATACCGGCCAGAAAAATAAACCACATCGCCGGTTGCGGGATCTGAACCGGTGTTCCGGCGGGTACGACCACTGCTTCGTAGGCCTCGCTCCGCTCTCGTACGGCGTCACTGCTTCGGTCTAATCCTTCTCCCGGACGACTAAAGGCCGTCGCACCGTGGTGCTCTTCAAGGGCCGCTCGAAGGGGGGCGTTTTCATCGGCCCAAAACACCTCTTCACCAGGCCAGGCGCTGGGGCCGCGACGACTAATATCTTTTAGCGTATCATCGGCCTCGGCCTCGATCGTCTTCCAGGTCATCCCCGTTTCCAACATTCGATCTGGATCGGTGGCCATCCATCCAAAGACGACTCCCGCGATACACATCGCAGCCACTACAATACGGGTCTTTCGATCCCGAAAAGAGATCATCTTAAAAGGAATGCCCACACTGGCGATGATCAGACCGAAGAAGAGCGCCCTCATCACCTCGGGATAGCGCTCCAGCAAGGTCGGCAAAACCAGCCCTGCCACAGCGATCGCCGAGGCGATCCCACACCCCAATACCACCAGAAAGGCCAGATTCATCGCCGATAGCTCGGCGATGAGTTTTTCCCGATCTTCTTTCTGGAATCCCCCGCGAATCAATCCCCAGAGAGTGGGAATCCATAAGAGGTGAAGACCCTTGATGCTATTGACCAACTCGGCATAAATCCCCAATATCAACGCCAGCGTTCCTCCACTGACTCCTGGAATTACATCGGCGACGCCCATACAGACGCCCTTTAAGAAGAGTTTTACTCTCTCCATTCTACCCTCAAAGCTCAGTGGTTCGAAACCGCGCACTCTTTGCTAGTTATGACACCTTTACCAGAGTACCTGCCATGTCAATGACTTATACACGTTCTATCGGCGATGATTATACAGAATACGTCGACGATGAATACGGCTACCACTACCATGCATGGGAGGTTATTTCAGCCTCCGAATCAAGGCGCCATGAAGAGATTCGCATCGGCGAAAACGAATTGGTGGACTCTCTTTTTGAAAACCTGGACGCCCTCTCGGATCTGGAATTGTGGGCACTGGCAAGGCGTCGCCTCCAGGAGGGAATCCGCCACGATTATTTCTCGTCCGTGGAATTGATCATCAGCGGGGACCGAACCCACCCCGCTATCTCTTACCCGGAGGTTTTCGCCGATCTGGCCCGTCGATACGCCGAAGATGGAGACCTTACCCGGGGTCGAGAATTGGTCGACTCCATCGGCCTCCACTGGCCGGAACTCGTAGACGCCCTGCCCCTGCTCTTTGCTCAACTCTACCTTCACAGCGGCGATCTCGAACAAGCCGACAAGGCCTACCGCGAGGCGATGGCCTCACCTCCGGACGTGGATCTACTCATCGAGATCACCGAAGATTTCCTGAGCCTCTCAGCCATAGAAAAGGCCCGCGAATGGCTGGAGATAGCCAGGCAACGGGCCGTAGAAATCAACGACACCGCCTCCCTTGTGGATATCGAACTTCTCCAGATTCAGCTAACCGAGGCCGACGATGATTCTACGCCACTCAGTCCTGGAGAATAAACGGGGTTCGAATCTCCATCGCATCTCCGGTAGTGGGTGGGAAACGCCACCGCCGGGTATGAGAATGCATGCAGCGCCCAAAGTCAGTATCGTTAAGCGAACTCGGGGACAGTCGTAGATTCTCCACTCGCCCCTCGGGTATGATTTCTATGGTCACCTCTACGGTGTCGTGCTCCAGGGTGCCTCCGCGAAACATATGGCGCTCCCGACACGATCCGACACTGCTCATGATATTTTGCATTCCCTGGGAGAGATCAGCGTTGCTCAGACGCTCTCGCGGAGCTCGGATTTCATCGATCTCTTCATCGCGCGGGTTGTAGATTCCTCGTTGTGTATCGGTCTGAAGCGCGGCCATCGCTTGAAGCCTATCGTCATCGAAGTCCCCGTCTCCTCCGGTGGCCATACCTCCACGGGTCGGTGAAGTCTCGCTTGCGGCCCTCTCCCCGCTGCCAACGAGGCCGGGCCGTTGAAAGCGACTTGTGGTCCCAGCCTCCCGATCATCGGATGCTCGACTTCCCTCCAATTCGCCCTCCACCCGCCGAAAGGCAGACGGATCGATCTGAGGCATCACGGATCCACCTGAGGCCTGCTCACCGCCCGACCGCCCGCCCTTCGATTCCGACTCGTCTCGTGCGTACGCCGCCTTACCATCTTCTCGGGAGATGACTAATCCTTCCTCGATGACCACCTGATCGAGAGCGCGACGTCGTTCTTCTTCGGTATATTCTCGAAATTCCGGGGCCTGTCCGATATTTCCGAGCCCGATTCGCGGCTCATCGTCCACGACCTCTTCCGAACCCATCTGTGTCCAGCCGAAATAGACCACCGCCAACACAGCTCTTATCCCGAAGACTGCGGCCACGGTCATCGCGACGGCTCGTTTTCGGCCATCACTCTTAATGGCGTTGATCTGGATGAGAAGACTACCCGTCACTTCATCGACCCGACTCATCGAAGTCGACGATTTGGAATCCCCTAATTTGGGGGCGTCCGGGAAAAACGGTACGGCGTCTTCCTTTTCTTCTTCCTCGCCATCTTCGGGCTCGGGATCGGAAGCTGGAGAGTCTCCGAGTTGTCCCGAAAATA
>SKNI01000674.1 GCA_007120615.1 Myxococcales bacterium
ATCATAACGCCCTCGTTACGGGTTGATGAGAAGCGAAAAGATCACCGCCCCCGTTATCAAAAAGATCACAAATACCGTCGCGATCCCCCGAATATATTGGTAGAGCATTACGCACCTCCCACACTCTTGAATCACACGATCTAAGCTCACACGATCTCAAAACGCTCCGACATGATCGTAGGAAGCGAGATCCCCCGATCGACCAACTCCTTCTCCACCATGTCCATCATGGGCTTTGGCCCACAGATATAATAAAAATACTCCCCGTAGGGTTTCGGCAAATTTCGCTCCAGAACATCGAGGTCTACAAAACCCTCTTCGCCGTCCCAGTCATCTGGAGGCTCTTCCAGAACGTGAAGCACCTCTAAATCTAGCATTTCTTGGAGTTCCTCGAGTTCCTCTCGAAAGATGACACCTTCCCAATTTTTGTTGGCGTAGAAGAGCATATGATGTCTGCTGTCTTTTCGTTGCGCCAGGGTCCGCAACATACTCATAATCGGCGTCACGCCGACGCCGCCGGCGACGAACACCGATCCTTTGGGAGAGTCCCAGCGCTGCGTAAATGCTCCGTAGGGTCCCTCCAGATAGGCCCCGGTCCCGGGTTCTATATCTCTCCAGGTCTCGGTAAAATCACCGGCCGGCTTGGCGGTAAACTGCAGTCGCTTCGGCTTCTCGGCGCTCGACGAAAACGAAAAGGGGTGTTGCTGCAGACTAAATGGGCTGTCTCCCAGGGTGATCCAGGCAAATTGCCCGGCCTCAAAGTGCATCCCCCGATGGTCCACCGGCTCGATGACCAGCGTGGTTCCCCCGGCTCTCTCTTCGATGACATCAGTCACTTTATAGGGATATTTCTTCAGGATCATCGGCTTTATAAACCGCGTATGAACCAGAAGAAGCATCGCTCCGCCGGCCACTGCGATCATTATCCCCTGCTTCCACCACAGGCCCGTAAAATGAGAGACCTGAATGGTGTGAACCAGCCCCACAAAGACGACGATAAAGGCCAACCCGCCGTGGGTGACGCGCCACCACTCATAGACCAGTCGAAACTTCTTTCGCCACAGCGATGTCACCACCACCGCGATCACCGCAAAAGTCGCCCCCGCCAACGCCAGACTCCGCATGAAGTTGACCCGGGGATCGAGAAACTCCAGATAATGAGTATCGGTCGCAATAATCACCACCGGATGAGCCAGCACCAGAAGCATCGCCACCACACCGGTGGCCAGGTGGAATTGTAAGAGATTATCGCTTCCAAACCCCATCGCGAAATTTCGATAGCGACCGGTGATTAAAAACTGCATCGCCAGCATCGCCAGCCCCACAAACCCCAGCGCCACCCCGAACTCCATCCAGAATCCTCGCCCCGTCGGCGTCGGACCTGGCAGCATCAGCGCCAGCGGCGAGAGTACGAGGACTACATAGAGAGCCCCAAGCAGGCTAGCTTTTAGATAGCTATATTGCATGGCACTCCCTTATTCGAGGACTTCTTCGCCTAACTCTTCTTCTACCTGTTCGCGATAATTCAATTCCTTTATCTGACTGCCCAAAACGGCAACTCCCATCAGCCCCACAAAGATCAAAAAGAGTTCTCCGTAACTCAGAGTCAGCATCGTGAGCACGGCCAGGGCGAACGCCCCATACCAGGAAACCACCGAGACCCCGCCCAATACAAATGCCGTTCTTCGAAGCCGACTTCGCTCATCGATCTCTTTCTGCGACAACTCTCGCTCGGGCTTGATGAATGAGATCTTTCGGGCTCGAGGCTGAAGCCAGAAATTCAAGAAGAGACCGTTGATCAGAACGATGGCCACTGCCGTCATCTTCATCAAGAAGCGCTCCGAACCCACGAAGAAATCCCACCGGGGAAGCATCAACGCAAGGCCACTCACTACCAGTAGTCCCAGCCCCACCCAGATGATCTTGGAGAGGGTCTCCATGATCTCGGCCTCCCGACGCTCGATGCGAAAATTCCTCATAAAATGCAGGAACATTACATCCGTCACCGTCGCCGCCCCCAGCCCGAAGACCACTCCCAGAATATGCAATCCCCACCAGAAGCGGTGCGTTTGCTCCAATAAAAGCAGAAATCCGATCGCCATACGGCCCCCCGATGTTGCTCAGTAAATATGTCCCCACCAGGAGCGCGGACGTCCCCGGTCGCCTCCAGCAAAGGGCGCTTTTTCTTTCATGCGGACGGGGACGTCTGCGCTCCGGCTGCTATACCCCACATATAAATCTAACTTCGAAACCAGCGATCAGAAGTTTTCACCGATATTGGACGAGCAAATCGGGGCGATCGGTGATGATTCCGTCCACGCCGATTTCGATGAGTCGCTCCATCTCATCGGTGTCGTTGACGGTCCAGGGAATCACCGTCAACCCAGCTTCCAGTGCCCCCTGGAGGCTCTCCGAGGTCACCAACCGGGCCCGGGGAGACCAGACCGTTGCGCCCCGATCTTTAAACTCTTCAAAAGGCGTCTCGATTTCGCGGTCCAGAACCACCAGCGTAAGCCAGGGAGCGATGGTGGCCGCCGCCCATAGCGAGCGGTGATCAAAGCTCTGCATCATGGCTCGCTCCTGATAACCGCGCTTCTCAATCAGCTCCACCAGACGGCGCTCAAAAGTCGACGGGCCCTCGCCGTCGAACCCATCACCGATAAACTCCGGATGGGCCGGCTCTCGTTTGGTCTCGATATTAAACCGCACTCCGGCGGCATTGGCTCGCTGCTCTTCGGACTTCTCAGGACTCTCGGCGTAGTGCTCAACGAAGTCGAAGAACCCCTCCAGCGTCACGATCGAAAAGTCGTCGTCTGCCAATGCCGTGGGCTCCAGGCTCTGGTCGGGAAAGCGCTCCACGTCGGGGTTTCGGTCGCAACGGTAGCGCGACAATTGCTCCGCCGTCATATTTCTCAACAGTAGCCTGGGGTCATGCTGCTCGAGTTCATCGGGGTCGGGCAGATCCTGGTGCCCCTCTGAAGAACACAGGCTGGCCTCGATAAACGGGTCATGCCAGATGATTAGCTCGTCATCCTTGCTCAGATGCAGATCGACTTCGATCGTATCCACCCTATAATCGAGGGCGATCTCAAATGAAGGAAGGGTGCTCTCCGGGCGAAGACCGCGAGCGCCGCGGTGGCCCTGAATATCGAAATCAGCGGATAGCTTCAATTCCACGACCTCCCCCTCGTTGTCGACACTCTCATCTTGCACACCAGGCTCCGACCTACCTGGCTCCGATTCATCATCGACCACCGTCGGTCCCGACTGGCAGCCAACCAGAAGTACACCGGAGACAACCACCGCAACTAACCGGGTCATGGTGTGGCTCCCACTTCATAGAAAACTTCGACCCCCGGTCCCAGAGGCAGACCGAGCATAATCCAGACGATGAACATCACCGACCAGGCGATCCCGAAGGCGATGGAATAGGGCAACATCACCGTCAGAATCGTCCCGATCTGAATGTCTTTTACGTATCTCTGGGCGAAGACGATAATGATCGGCAGATAAGGCATCAACGGGGTGATAATATTGGTCACCGAATCACCCACCCGATAGGCCGCCTGGGTGGCCTCCGGGCTCAGCCCCATCATCATCAACATCGGCACAAATATCGGCGCCATAAAGGCCCACTTGGCGCTGGCGCTCCCCACAAAGAGGTTGAGCACGGCGCTCACCGCCAGAAATGACAGCAGCAGCGGAATCCCCTCCAGCCCCACCGCCTCCAACATCTCGGCGCCCCGCACCGCGGTGACCGCCCCGATATTGGACCAGTCGAAATAGGCCACGAATTGTCCGGCCACAAACGCCAGCACGATATAGGCCCCCATCGTTCCCATGGTGGCGCTGGCCATCTCGGCGACGTCTTTATCGCTCTTGATGGTTTTGTTGAGAACCCCGTAGACGATGCCGGGCAGCAAAAAGAGAATCGCGATCAAGACCTCAACGGACTGAAAATAGCTATTCCATTGGTTCACCGCCGGCTCCCCGGCCTCAATGGTGTCCCGAAGCGGCGACCCCTCCCAGATGCCCAGAAAGGCGATCCCCGCCGCCACCAGCAAGGCCACCGCCACGGCGATAAAGAAATGCCGCCGCTCATGTCCGGTGGGCGTGGTGGGCTCTTCTAATTTTTCTCCGGCCTGGGATGGATCCCATTCCCCGAGCATGGGCTCCACGAATTTCGTGGTCACCCAGGTGCCGACGATGGTCACCAAAAAGGTGGAAGCGATCAAAAAGTAGAGGTTCGCCGTGGCGTTGACGGAATAGCTCGGAGCGAGCATCTGCGCGGCCTGAACGGTGAGTCTGGCGAGCATGGGATCGAGGCCGGTGATCAGCAGATTGGCGCTGTAGCCACCGGAGACTCCCGCATACGCCGCTGCCAGTCCCGCGATGGGGTGGCGCCCAAGGCCCGCAAAGATCAAAGCCCCCAGGGGAGTCAGCACGATATAACCGGCGTCGGCCACCATCGAACTCATCACACAGGCGAATACCAACGTCGCCGTGATCAGACTATTGGGGACCGAGGAGATCAGAATTCGAAGCCCCATCGTCACAAAGCCGGTCCGCTCGGCGATTCCAATCCCCAGCATCACCGTCAGCACCGGACCCAGCGGCGCAAAGCCCATAAAGTTGTCGATGGCGCTCAAAAACATCCACCGAATTCCCTCCCAGCTCAACAGACTGAGCACCTCGTGGTGTTGCTCGTGGTCCGTTCCCTCCAGGACGGTCACTTCCGTTCCCACAAAGATCGCCGAGACCACCACCACCAGAGCTGCCATCAGGGCGAAGAGAGTCAGGGGATCGGGCAGTTTATTGCCGATCTCGGCGGTCCGCTTGAGCAACCGAACCACAAGCCCGTCGTTCTCTTCGGGCCCGACGTTCCAGTCCCCCCCGGGTTCGTCGTGCGGCTCTTGATTAGGGTCTAATTCTTCAGTCATTTGGGTCTCACCTTGACTCAATGGTGTCTTCGGTATCCAGCGCGATCAATCGATCCACCGCTTCTGGAATACCCTGAAATGCTTCGTTCAATTGTTCGTTCATCGGCTCGAGATATTGCTGGCGGAAGGTCGCCAGTTCATCGCCACGAAGCGGGTCTCCGCTGGTAGCATCCACGTTCAGCGGATTGATATGAGCGCCATTTCGCAACATCTCATAGTGAAGGTGAGGTGCTGTGGAGGCGCCCGTATTCCCCGAGCGGGCTACAATCTGGCCTCGGGAGACCCGAGCGCCCGCGCGAATTCCATTTCCGAACCGAGAGAGATGGGCGTACCGGGTCTCATACCCACCGCTGTGGCGAAGGATCAGCAACTTTCCATATCCCCCTCGCCAGCCGGCAAAAGCCACTGTGCCGTCGGCCACCGCCTGCACTCGGGTTCCCGTGGGAGCGCCGTAATCCACCCCTCGGTGCATTCTGGAATCACCGGTGATCGGATGAACTCGACGTCCGAACTGACTGGTCACCCGGGTCACCTCCAGCGGAGAACGCAAAAATTGACGCTGAAGACTCTCTCCCTCGGCATCGAAATAACCGCTCTCCTCGTCGGACTCGAAGTAGAAGGCCTGATAATTGCCCGCTTCCCCGATGTACTGTGCCGCCAGAATCCTCCCGTAGCGCAGAAACTCATCGTCTAGATAAACCCGCTCAAAGACCATCCCGAAATGATCTCCTCCCCGGGTCTCCACATTGAAGTCAATGGCGTATTGAAAGACCCTCATAAATCGATGGGCAAGGGCACCGCTCTCGCCGGTGGCCTCCAGGGCAAGCCAGAAGC
Organism: Myxococcales bacterium; assembly: GCA_007120615.1. Lineage (GTDB taxonomy): Bacteria > Myxococcota_A > Bradymonadia > Bradymonadales > Bradymonadaceae > SKNI01. Next base: position 5,775 of record SKNI01000674.1, read on the forward strand.
TGGACTCAATCGTCCCGGCGATCGTCTCCTGGCGAACCTCCACGTTGATGTCCAACTTCTCCGTGGAATACTCCCCCTGATCCACACGGGTGGTCACCCAGATATCTTCGGGAGAGGTCTGGTAGCGAAACTCTGTGATTCGCCCCTTCTCATCGACCTCTACCCGCCATTGATCTCCGGGTCGACTGCGTCGAAAGTTAAACTCTTCGCCCATCGCGTTGACCGAGAAATGAATCGATGAGTTCGGGATATCCCGTCGCTGCAAGGCGAGAAAAACCGATTCATCGGCCGCTAACTCTCCGGCAGCCACCACCGTCTGGCCCTCCTCCCAATTCGCCTGCAGCGCTTCTGCTTCTCGCTGGGCTTCCAGGCGGACCTCCGCCTCTCCACTGTCGAGGACCTCCCGGGCTAAATCGATGCCGGCGTCCACCCGGGTCCAGGCTTCCACAAAAGCAAGAGACTCCGAGGCCACCGCTTCGTCGACTTCGCTCTCTTCGGAGCCGCCACGAAAGACTAAAAAGCCCACCAAAATAAAACCGATCACTCCCATCGCAATCAGGCCCCAATGGCGCTTCTGATGCTGCTTACGACGGTTCTGATTCATCAAGTCTTTTTGCGCCCATCGGCCCGACATATTTTTCCTCACTGCCTCATTCTCAGCGCCACCCGGCGGGACGCTCACAGCTCTCCAATATCCGCCCCACCTTCTTCTCTACCGCGCGGTGCGTCAAGTGTGGCCAGCGATGCCCAATGACCCGTAGCACGGCGGGGGGGCGTTGCCACCTATCAATAAGCCGACCCACAAATCACCGGCCACCTATCAATAAGCCGACCCACAAATGAGTAAATGTACAAATAGAAAGGTGCTGCAGGCCCTGAAACACTTCTCTATTTGAGGGATCACACATTTGTGGGTCGGCGTACTGGAACGTGGTCGGTTCGCGGGGTTGAGAGACTCGACGAAGCCAGAAGAGCCGCCAGCCAGCGCAGCCAGCCGCCCCCCCCGAGCACAATTCTTGACTTCACTTCTTTCGATAACTCATACTGGTTAAGGTTTTGCCGCTCCCGATTTATCCGGTGCGATCAATCAGCCGGAATCAATAAACCGATACCTGATATTATTTTGGGATAACTATGCCGATAGAATCAATGATTCGCCTTCGCATTACACATGTCTCTCTGATCCTCTTATTGGTGGGGTGGCTCGGGTGCAGTGAGGATGAAGCAACTGGTAATCATCGTTCTTCCGACGCCGATATCACGGCGGACTCCGGCAGTGACGCCGACGGTCTTCACGACGCCGACACGACAGTCCCCGGAGACACCGGCGATGATGTCGCAACTGGTGACCTGGATACGGGAAGAGAAGACGACGCCGATGATCTCGATGCCGACGACCCGGACGCCGACGAACCCGACGCCGATGACCCGGACGCCGACGAACCCGACGCCGACGAACCCGACGCCAACGAACCCGACGCCGATGACCCGGACGCCGATGACCCGGACGCCGACGACCCGGACAACGATGGTACACTGATCACTCTTTTTGACGAGGAGGTCGACCTCGAAGGCGGCCTGTCGCAATCGATACCACTGGAGGTCCCCGATGACATCTGGTCTTTGAGTATCACCATCACTGACGGTCCGGTCACAGCTGATTATACCGTCAACGACTGGTTCGGACCCGACAACTTTCCCGTCGTTCGAGAAGGCTGGGCTCAGACCACACAGACCGGCATCTGTTATCCCGACTGCAATACCCGAGTTGTCCTTGGTCCCGGAGCCGCTGCTGCCCTGGCACCCAACAATCCAGCCTCCCTGGTAGAAGCGGGGGCCCATTCGTTCCGAATCTTCGGCGGTTCCATTCAGGATGGAGCGACCGTCACCACCACGGTCCGAGTCCAAGTCCACGCCAAACTCGTCTCCAACCCTCCTCCCACTACGGGAGTCCTCGACCTGAACTTTTTCTTCACCGGGGCTAATGACTGGACTGCCGAAACCGCCCCAACCGACCCCGAATTTCAAGATGCCCTCACTGATTTCGAAGCGCTCTACGCCCCCGTGGGAATTACATTTGGTGATATCAGCTATCATAACGTCGACCCGAGCTATCAGATCATCGAGTCTATCTCAGGAGGGGCCAGCGAATTGGGCCAACTCTTTGAGGAGTCCGAAAACGCAACCCTCGACGGCCCCAGCATCTTTATCGTCGATGAGTTGCGCGCCGGGTTCGGTGGAGTCGTAGTCGGTATCTCCGGCGGGATCCCGGGACCCGTCCTCACTCATGGAACCCCCAGCAGCGGAATCGCTCTGTCCTACGGTAGCATCCCTGCTGATAGCAGCCTGGCCAAGCTGATGGCCCACCATATGGGGCTCTTTTTGGGACTTTTCCGTACCAGCGAGTCCATCACCCTTGGCGATATCCCCGCCCACGATCCCCTTCCGGACACCCCTGAAGACGACACCGACTATCTGATGCACCCGGCGCTCACTGGAGAAATACTATCCGACTGGCAAGGTCGTGTGATGCGAAAGAACCCCTGGATTCGCCATCCCTGATGCCCTCTGCCCGTCCACGGAGACTTTCAACTCGACACAGAAGCCTCGGAGAATTCCTGTGACGGGTGTGATCCAAGTTGATCGGTAATATGGGATAAACAAGGAGCGCGGACGTCCCCGTCCGTTTGGAAGAAAAAGGCGCTTTTTGCTCGATGCGGACGGGGACGTCCGCGCTCCGTCAAATGATGAAAATTTTCAACGTTACCGACTTTGCATCCAGATTTACATATTTCGTCGAACGTCTTACCCTGTGAACCCTGTGAAAGAATGCAATTATTTGACTACTGACCAATGAGGTTTTTATGTTTGCCCGTTTCCAACCGAGTTTTTATCGTTTCTCAATCCTTTTTTTGAGTTTTCTTTTAGTGACTTCAATGGCCTGCCGCGATGACGATCCGGCAGGAAATCAAAACATCGAAGATACAGGCATCGAAGATACGGGCCCTGCCGATGCCGATGGAGATGCGGATGGTGACGCCGATACCGGGGCCGATGTAGATGCCGACTCCGATGCCGACGAACCCGATGCCGATCCCGATGAACCCGACACCAGTGGCGATCACGACGCGGACGCCGGTCCCACGGAACCAGCTCACGCCGTGGATATCCTGTGGACCCTCGATAATTCGGCCTCCATGTGTGATGCCCAGGCTACCATTCGCCAGGGAATCTTATCCTTTGCTGAAAATATCGCAGACGTCGACTTTCATATCGCCGTGACCACCACCCATATGGACGAGGACTTTCCCCTGGAACCCGTCGCCAGCCCCGGCCACTTTCAGTCCACCCCCCAGCCCCTGCCTGGCTTTCCCTGGGAATGCCATCATCCCACAGACGATGACGGAGAATTTCTCATCGATGACTTCACGCCCGTCTTGGACGCCATTGAACTGGCCGTCGGCTGCACCGAAGATCCCACCCAATGGCAAGACCTCTTAACCCCCGATGAAGCAGACCTAAGATGCACTCTCAATTCAATGGCCGACGGTTGCAGCGGTTCCGGACCAGAACTGGAGACCTACTTTCCCGACCCCGATGCCTACCGCACAATCCCCAGCGTCTTGCGCGCTCAAGATTACGCCGGAGCTGACGGAGTCGTAGACGTGGAAGCCCTCAAAGATGACCTTGTCTGCATCACTCACGTCGGATCGCGGGGCCACGGCTTTGAACAGGGACTGGCCGCTGCCGTCAAAGCACTCTCACCAGAGATGACCGGAAAACTCGACGGCGACCCGGAGGCCTATCCAAACGCCGGATTTCTTCGCGAGAATGCCACCACCGCCGTCATCTTCGTCAGCGATGAAAATGACTGCAGTCACGACGGAACACTGGACACGCTGTCCAACTGTGCTGTGCATCAATGCACGATTCAAGAAAACCTCGGCGAAGACGGCGCCCTCCTCGCCATCGACGACCTGCGGGAAGAGTTCATGCGAAATGTCGCCCTCTCCAAAGAGTGGGACGTCGATGAAGACACCCCCCTCTCCGAACTTGAGACCCTCTTCGGGGATAATCTTATCGCCGCATCCATCCATGGGGCCTTCCAACTCGACACCGATGCCTCGCCGGCTGACTGTGAACAAGATTTCACTATCGAGCCGAGCTGCGATGACACCCGGGTGGCCTGGTCGGGACATCGCTACTCCGAATTCATCAGCGGATTTCCGACGTTCTATCCCACCCCGGAAGGCTCCGATGACTACAGCGATATCCCGGGGCTGATCTGTGATGACTTCACCTCCAGCTTTGATGATATCGCCGCCCTACTGGTCCAGTGATTCTAGCCCGGCATTGCCCCGAGCTGCGGCGATCATTTGCCGTAGCTCGGGTCAAATAGCTGCGCCGAAAACGGCGGCGGCTCCTCTCCCTCTACTACCGAATATTTCGAAAAATCAGTGACGCCCTCCTGCCGGAGCAGTTCCTCATCGTAAAAGGCGTTGCCCGTGCAGCTTCCTGGCTCTTTGGTCACAATCGCAAGCACGGTGTCGCATAAAATCTCGGGGGTGCGCCAGATCTCTTCGGAGCCCATTCCAAAATGGCGAGTCGCCTGTGATTCTACGGCCGTCACCGGCCAGAATGCGTTGACCCCGATATTGTGGTCTTTGACCTCTTCCGCCAGCGATTGCGCGATAAAGGTCATCCCCAGCTTCGAGAGAGCATAGGCCGTCTTCCCCGGCGCTTTCTGGATCTTTTGAGGCGGTGAGGCCATCAGGATATGGCCCCAGCCCTGCTCGATCATATAGGGCAGGGCATAATGGGAGCATATATAGGCCGCCCGCGCATTGACCCCCATCAATAGATCAAAGCGCTTCGGAGGCGTATCGGCAACTCCTGCGAGATGAATAGCCCCGGCATTATTGATCAAAATATCGAGACTTCCGAAATGCTCCACAGTTTCTTCGAATGCCTCTTTGACCTGTTCCTCAAACCGAACGTCGAGTTGAATCGCCAGAGCCTGGCCACCGATCGCTTCGATCTCATCCACCGTCTCGTGGATCGTTCCAGGTAAATCCGGATGCGGTTCAGCGGTCTTTCCGGTCACCACTACCGCCGCTCCCTCGCGAGCCAACGCCAGGGCGATTTCCTTTCCAATTCCCCGACTTGAACCGGTGATAAACGCTACTCTTTCTTTCAACCTCACGGCGACTCCTTAATCAGCTCTATTGGCCTTGCCAGCCAGTTACCCCTCGAAACCATCGTTTCGGGACCTGAGAGATCTCTGCCACCCGGGCCCGTCCTCGCTGAAGTCGGTCGCCCTGAGCCCACCTGGCGAGCGCCGGTGCCGAATCCTCTGCACTATCCGTCCGGGCCGTGAGTACCTGTAAATGCTCGGTGGACTCCGATTGAACGTCTACCTCGTTGATGCCGCCACCGGGCACCCAGACCAGCCTCACCCCCTGGCGCCGGGCGACTTCGAGGAGGAGCCCGTCCACAGCGCGCTCAAATTTGTCGGGCGCGGGCATCCAAATCAACGAATCTTCATCTCCACCGAACCGGCTCTCCAACTCCTCCACCGAAGCCCCCACCAGGATCTCCTTTCCGCCGCAGGCAAAGACCAGACCGAGCCCGGCCCACAGCGACAGGGGAATCTGTAGCGTTGGACCTTCACCAACCCAGGTGACAACTCCCGTGTACCCGCGGGCGCTTATCGCATCCCCAAAGGCCACCGCCGCTTCACTGCTCCGGGCTCGCAGACCAAAGAGAAGCGCCGGGCTCGCCGCCGCCTTGGAGGGCGCTGCGCTCCCGGCCAGGAGTCTCGCCATGCCCACGGCACCCAGATTCTTTCGGGCACAGGCATCGGCCACCTGGGCGACCCTCATGCCCAGCGCGGCGGGAGACTTAAACTCGGCCTCGCGGTATTCCAGCGCCACAATTTCCATCGGGATCTGACCTTTTTAAAAGCGCGTCATATTGTGCCAAATGTTCACCTGGGAGTTCAAGGTCCGGCAACATAAACACCACACCCTTGATTGCCAACCACCGCGGTTGTGGTTAGAACTTCTCCGGTCAACGCTCGCACCCCTTATCTATCTTCCCTCGGAGCAAGAATACGGTGAATACAATCCAATATCAGCTGGACAACGGAATCAACGTCATCCTTCAACCCACCACCACCGCTCCCGTGGTGGCCTGTAATGTGTGGGTGGGCGTGGGAAGCGCCGACGAAGAGCCTCCGGAGGCCGGTCTGGCTCACGTCCACGAACATATGCTCTTTAAGGGGACCAAGACCCGAGGGGTCGGCGAGATCGCCCGGGATGTAGAGTCAGCCGGGGGCCATATCAACGCCTTCACCTCCTTTGATCAGACCTGCTATTATGTCGTGCTCAGCAGCCGCTATTTCGATACTGGCCTCGATATCTTATCCGATGCCATCCGACGCTCATCGTTCGACGCAGACGAGCTCTCCAGCGAGTTGGAGGTCATTCAGGAGGAGATCAAGCGCGGTGAAGACAGCCCCTCCCGAGTGGTATCCCGTCACCTTTTTGAGACGGCCTTTACGACTCATCCCTACCGATTGCCCGTCATCGGAACCAGTGAATCGGTCGACTCTTTCGGTCGCGAAAATGTGGTGAATTTCTTTCACAAACACTACGTCCCTCAGAATATGACCGTCGTTCTGGCCGGTGACTTCACCGAAGAAGACGCTCGAGCCCGGGTGGAGAAGTATTTCGGTGATTTCGAGGGCCCCGATTACCATTCTCGACCCCGCCCCCAGGAGCCCGCCCAGAGCGCTCCTCGGGCGTGGACCGGTCAGCGTGAGATACGGCAGAATCATCTGCGCCTTGCCTTTCATATTCCCGACGTCCTCCACGAGGATATCCCGGCCCTCGATCTGTTGAGCATCATTCTGGGATACGGCGACGCCTCCCATCTGGAGAAAACTATCCAGCGAGAGGCCCAGTTGGTGACCGGTATCTTCGCCAGCGCTTACACCCCCAAAGAAGCGGGCCTCTTTATTCTGGGCGCCGACTTTCAACTCGATCCCGACCGTCCCGAGACGGCTCCGGCGTCCGTTTTGGAGCGAATCTTAGAAGAGGTGTTTCGGTTTCGCCATATTCACCCCGGGGCCGTCGACCTCGACCGCGCCCGAACCCTGGTGGAGAGTCAGGCCATCTACAGCAAGCAGACCATCGAGGGCCTGGCGATGAAGCTGGGCCATTATAAGATGGTCGCCGGCGATCCCGGCTTTGAAGAGGAGTATTACGAGGCACTCCGCTCCGTAAGCCCCGACGATATCCGACGGGTCGCCCGGCGCTATCTGACGATGGAAAACTCCTCCCTTGTGCTTCTGCACCCGGAAGATGAGCCCGCCGTCGACGAAACGAGCCTCATCCAGGCCGCCGAGCGGGCCTATGAGACCGCTCAAAGAGAGGCCATCGACACCGCCATTCAGACCGATGAGTCCGGCTTTGCCAGAATTGAATTCCCCGACGGGCCCACTCTGATCGTGCAAGAGGATCGCAGCGTAGAGACCTTCTCCGTTCGGGCCTTGAGCCTGGGAGGGCTGCGCTATGAAGACCAGCACAGCGCCGGGGTTCATAAATTGATGGCCCGCCTCGTCACCCGGGGCACCCCGACTCGCTCCGCGTTGGAGATCGCCGGAGCGGTGGAGTCGATGGCCTCCTCCATCGGCGGAATCGCCGGACGAAACTCCTTTGGCCTCGGCATGACCGGTCTGACCCGGTTCTTTGATCGCGGCTTTGATATCTTCGCCGATTGCGCCCTGGGCGCTTCGATCCCCGACGACGAATTCGTCCAGGAGCGTCGGCTTCAATCCGAGAAATTAAAAGGACGAAAAGACAGCCTGGCCTCCGTCAACTACGACCAATTTGCCAACGCCTACTTCGCCCCCCATCCTTATTCGCTCTCCCTTCTGGGCACCGAAGACACCCTCCAGAAGATGACCCCCGAATATATTCGCGAACAACTGCGCCGGCGCCACAACACTCACGAGATGGTCCTCTCGGTGGTGGGTGACGTCAACGTGGAGCAGGTGGCCAATCACGTGGAGCGATACTTCGTCCGCTCCGAGGCTCCCGACAGCAAACCACCCCAGATCCCCCAATTTCAGCCCCCTTCGGAGCCCTCATTGGTCGTCGGCGATCTGGAAAAGGAGCAGGCCCATATCATCGTCGGATTCCCGGGCCCCCTGATCACCCACGATGACAGCTATGCCATGGATGTGCTCTACGCGGTGCTCTCCGGCCAGGGTGGTCGCCTCTTCTACGAACTCCGGGACCGCCAGAGCCTGGCCTACAGCGTATATGCCAATATGGTCTCCGGTCTCGACGCCAGCTCCTTTACCGTCCGAATCGGCACCAGCCCCGAGAAAATCTCTCAGGCCATCAACGGCATTCGCGTCGAGCTCGACAAAGTCCGCGACGGTGTGGTCACCGAAGAGGACCTCGCCCGGGCCCGCCGCTTTTTGATCGGAAATCACGACATCGGTCTGCAACGAAACTCGTCGCGCTCGATGACCTTTGGACTCGACGAACTCTACGACCTTGGATATCGAAGATCTCTGGACTACGGCGACATCATCGCCGACATCACCCTCGATGATTTCCATCGGGTCCTCAATACCTACCTCACCCCTGAGAATATGCTGGTATCGGTGGTCAAGCCGCCGGCGGTCTCCATCGACGCGGCGGCGCTGGATCTGAAAGTAATCGGGTAATCAGATGGGGAACAGCCGGGTTCAGAAGATGTCTCCGATCCGCTCCAGCAGCCGCCTGGTCTGACTGGTGGTGCCCACGGTCATCCGCAGACAGCCTTCCAGTCCCGGGTAGCTCGACCGATCCCGAACGTAGACGTCTCGCTCCTCCAATTGACCGAGGGTCTTCTGAATGTCGGGCCTCCGGATCACCACAAAATTGGCGGGAGTGATATTGGCCTCCACCTCTCGCTCCGCGAAGAATCGCCTCAAAATCTCTTTGGAGGCGTTGACCTCTTCGAGAAAAGCGTTGAGATAACCCAGGTCCTTCAGGGCCGCCACCGCGCCGACCTGGCCCAGGGTATTGACGCTCTTCGGATTATAGATCCGACGAAGGCCCTGAACCAACTGAGGAGCCGCCGCCAGGTATCCAACTCGCAATCCCGCCAGCCCAAAGGACTTTGAGAAGGTCCGGGTGACCAGAAGGTTGGGAAATTTCTCGACCAACTCGATTCCCGAGATCTGACTGAACTCGAAATAGGCTTCATCCAAAACGATCAGAGTCTGCGGGTAGGCGCGGCACAGGCGCTCCACCACATCCGGTCCGTAGACCACCCCTGTGGGATTATTGGGGCTGACCAGATAGAGCAGACGGGTCTTCTCGGTCATGATCGCTTCGATCCCTTCCACGTTGGGATCAAAAGCGGTCTGACCACGGGTGGTCACCACCCGAGCACCGCGGCTCTGAGCAAAGACCATGAAGTGATTATACGTGGGCACTGGAATGACCACCTCATCATCGCGATCGAGGTAGGTGGCACAGATCAGATGCAGGGCGTCATCGCTGCCGTTGGTCGCCAGAAGGTGATCGTGGGAGACCCCCGTATAGTCGACGAGCGCTTCGATCAACTCCGCGCTGCCCAGTCGAGGATACCAGTTGAGCCCCCGCCCGCCACTCAAATAGGCCGCGATGGCCTCGTTGACTCGGGGGCTGGGATCGATGGTGGACTCGTTCCAATCGAGCTTGAAACTATTGTGATGGTCGGGCTGAGCTTCGATGGCAGCCTGGCTGCTCACCGCCTCATAGGGGGTCAACGCTTGCACGGTGGGAGCCACTTCAATGGACTCCGGACCCGAAAGTGCTCTCAACGGACTGCGGTCCTCCGCATCCGCCGGTGGTGCGTCGACCATACACAAATCAAAATTTGCATTGGACATACTTCCCTCAAAGATCGCCGGTAACATCCATCAACCAGCAAAAACACGGGCATTATTCATCATCGCCCTTAAAACTGCGGTGATATGACACAATATGACCGCCCACGTCAAGGTTACGCCTTAAACGAAGACTTGCCGAACCTGATCGCAGGCGGCCAAAGTTCAACCATTGTGACCTTCTAAATCCAAATGTCCAGAAAGTAGGTGGCCCTCAGAGCCGCAACCTCCCGCCACAACTCATGCAATAGTTGTACCTCCGTGGCATTTGATCAACACCGTCGGTTTCATCATACTATCCCCCCTGAGAAGGCCGGCGCTGCCTGGCGCGACACCCGCACTTGACAACTTCGCCCTGCGGAGCACGTTTACCCCAGAAGTGACCCACCAGATCCCCAGAGAAAAGACCGCTCACCGTGGATTGGCCGCTACAGTTGAGCAGTGACGATGGTAGTAGGAAAATAATTTGAATAAAGATCGGCCCCGTTTGCGTCTTATTATACAGGCACACACCCAACGGGACATGCAAACGCTCCACCGGAGACTTTTATGAAGAAACTTACGACCCATGGCATTCTCTTCACGGCAGCACTTCTTCTGGCCTTGCCAGCGGTGCAATCGACGAAGGCGCCATCGGCCGAAGCCCGCCCTGGATCGATTCTGGGAGAGTCTCGGGAGAGTTCTGATCGCAGCCATAATATGCGACGCAATAATGATCGCAATCGAAGCCGATCCTCGAGAGATTCCTCGAGCAGTTCTTCATCGAGTTCCTCGTCGAGCAGTTCACGGACCCGGTCTCGCACGGCCCGCCCCACCGGTCCTCCCCGGACGACCGGAAATACTCGGCCCGTTCAGCAAGACTCCGGCACCCGCACTCGCACCACCACTCGGCGCACCACAAGTCAACCTCGACAGACCACAACCCGCCGCACCACCACCCCCCGTCGGACGTCGACTCGAAGCCGCACCCATGTTCACACCTCCTCGCGGTCCTCGGTTCATCACCATCACCACGGCGCCCGACATCGATACAATGAACCTCCCAAAACCGAACAAGCCCAGCCTCCGGTCAAACGAGACACCTACCTGACTTTGGGGATCGGCCTCAGTGGTTTTGCAGCTCCTCAGATCACCGATACCGCTCTGCCCGGCAGTGAATTTAACCTGGGGATGGGCGTCGCCGGCGAACTCCTGGGATTTGAGCTCGGGTTTCACGGCGGAGGCTACACCTTCACTCCCGATGTCTCCGGCCTTGATATCGCCATGATGGGAATGAGCGGAGATCTTCGCATTCAGCCCTCCTTCGGGATCATCGAACCCTTTCTCTTCACCGGACTGGGGGGCTATCACTTTCAGGACGCCTATCTCAACGAGACCGCGATCGGCGGAGCTTTTCGAGCCGGCGCCGGCGTCGATCTGAGGATCGATAAATTTGCCCTGAGTCTTCGATATCTTCGAAATTTCTATGGCTTCGTCAACTCCATGAGCTTTCAAGACGGTCTCGGCGCACAGACCGAATCGTTGGGCGTAAACTTCACAATATACTTCTAGACTCTTTGCCGCCCCTCCCCGGCGCTCCCTCGCTGCTTTTTTGTATATATCGAGATCACCCAACGAATTAGCGACCATCTGCGATCTTCTTCTCCACAAGCCCATGGTTGTGAGAAGAGTTTGCTGGTTTTTCTTGGCCAATGGCCGATTCTATCTTACCCTTGTTGGGCAATGCCTGTTTGATCTGGCAAATTTACGAATGGTGTTTTTCTTCGCTACGATTGCGTTCCCCGGCGCCCCTCTGATAAAGTCGCGCGCCAGGTGGCCCAATCGGCCAGATTCGGGCTCCCACGATCGGATGCTCAGTTTTCGCTGCTTTTGTGGTATGAAAATCAAGCGCTCGATTAAAGGAGGATCTCAAGTCTCGATCTTGACGACTTGAGGCCCTTTGCGTAATGTAAAGCAAAACGTCGACCCATATTTTCGACCGCGTTGTAGCGGCATCGTCCCAGCCTCGATTCCCGGCGGTTGAGGAGAGGTAAAATTGAATCGTTCCCAGACTGGCGGTTACGTCCTCAAATTCATCTCCGGCAAATACCAGGGTGGAGAATTCCCTCTGGAATTAGACTCGGAGATTGAGATCGGACGTGGCGGCGAACTCGACATGGTCCTCGTTGAGGATATGGTTTCGCGGCGACACGCCCGAATCACGTCTTACGGCGGTGAACTCTTCATTGAGGACTTCAAGAGCACCAACGGCACCTTCGTCAACGGCGAAAAGATCGAAGAGCGTGCTCGTATCAAAGAGGGAGACCGAATCCTCATCGGCACCAATATCATCAAATTGGTCCATCGAGACCGAAGCATTGAAGATACCGGAGCCGACCTGGTCACCCCGGACGGTGAAGATTCTGCCACCAGTAATATGGCCGGCCCCACTCAGCCTCCCGGAAATCGAGGGATCACCAACGGCGCAAATCGAACCATGGCCGCTCCCGCGGTCAACCGCACCATGGGCGGCACCCTGACCGGATCGATCTCCGGTCTCATCGAAGAAGTTCCGCTTCCCGATCTCCTTCAGCTCTTCTCCTCCAGCAAAAAATCCGGTGTTCTGGTCATCATGAATGACGACGTCGGCAAAGTATATCTGCGCCAGGGACGAGTCTACTTCGCGACCATCAACGACGATCACGATCTCGATCCCTATAAAGCGTTTTATCGCCTCATCGCCTGGAACGAAGGAACCTTCTCGCTGGAGCCGGCGACCGACGAAAACTTCAACAACGAGATCGACGAATCCATTGAATCGCTGATGATGGAAGGAATGCGGATTCTCGACGAGATGCTCAATCTGGGCCCCGATGCCCCCGATCTGAAGGCCGCCATCTCAGTGCCCACGCCCCTGGTCGCTCCCCTTCGGGATCTGACACCGGAACAGCTTGACACCTTCCAACAGGCGCTCAACACCAACACCGTCTCGGAGCTCCTTAACAAGACTCAGGGTAACGATGTTGATACCATGAAGAATCTCCTCCACCTGACGCGTAACGAATATGTAACCGCCGAAGAAAATGAGTGACAATTCCCTTCGGGTCCCCCCCCATAACGAGGACGCCGAACGCAGCGTCCTCGGCGCCGTACTCTTAGACAACCCCGTACTCGATGAGCTCTCCGGACAACTTCTACCGGAGAATTTCTATCGAGAAAGCCACCGCCATATCTTTCGGGCCATGCTCACCCTCCATCAGCGCACCGAGCCCATCGATGTGTTGACCCTGGCCGATTTCTTGAGTTCCGAGGATCACCTGGAGGCCTGCGGCGGTCCGGCCTACCTGACTCGACTCTCGGGGGCGGTTCCTTCGGCAGCCAACGTCACTCACTACGCCTCGATCGTGCGTCGCAAGGCTTCGCTTCGCCAGTTCATCGCCACCGCCGACGAATTGGTCAATGAATGCTACGACGATGTCAGCGATATCGAAGCCTTCATGGATCAGGCCGAGCAGAACCTCTTTTCCATCACCCAGGCCGGTCAAAAACGGGGCTACGTCGTCATGCGCGACGTCGTCAAGAGCGCCTTCACTCAGATCGAGTCGCTCTACGAGAAAAATGAGCAGGTCACCGGAGTCTCCAGCGGCTTTATCGATCTCGATGAGATGACCGCCGGGTGGCAGAAATCGGATCTGATCATCGTCGCCGCCCGCCCTGCCATGGGTAAAACCAGCTTTTGTTTGAATATGGCCGCCCACGCCTCGATCTACCGCAAGGTCCCATCGGCCTTCTTTAGTCTGGAGATGTCCAACGAGCAGCTGGCGATTCGAATGCTCTGCAGTGAGGCTCGAATCGACCAGTCCAAATTGCGCCGCGGTCAGATGACCGAGCAAGAGTGGGCTCGACTCGTAAAAGCGGCCGGGATCCTCTCCGATGCCAAGATCTATCTCGACGACACCCCGGGGCTTCCGATCATGGAGTTTCGCTCCAAATGTCGCCGCCTTAAAGCCGAACATGATATCGGGGTGGTCTTTGTGGATTATTTGCAGTTGATGGTCGGCTCTCAGCGAAGCCGCTCCGGCTCTCGGGAGCAGGAGATCAGTGAGATATCAAGAGGTTTAAAGGGTGTCGCTAAAGAGCTGGAGATACCGGTCATCGCTCTGGCTCAGCTCAACCGGGGTGTGGAGCAACGAGCTGATAAGCGCCCCATGATGAGTGATTTGCGGGAATCTGGCGCCATCGAACAGGACGCCGACCTGATTAGTTTCATCTACCGAGATGAGGTCTATAATCCGGAGACCGAAGCCAAAGGCCTGGCGGAACTCATCATCGGCAAGCACCGAAACGGTTCCACGGGCAAGGTTACGTTGCGCTTTTTCGGACCACATACGCGCTTCGAGAACCTCGCCCGTGACGAAGTTTATGCCACCGGCTGATTGGCTGCAGTTTCTTGCAACGAACTTCGCCTCAGCGCTACCAGTCCCAGAGCCATTGCTACCAGCAACCAACCTGTCCCCGGCGATCCACCGGATGCTGCCGAGCAACCGGACCTACCCTCGGCCCTGATATCATCTCTGCTTCCATCGGCTTCGGGGTCGGGACTATCACCGATGATCGGGCGGTCTGTGTCAGATCCCGGGGTCGACGGCTCGCCAAGTCCCAGATCTACATCCACCGGCTCCTGATCGACCACTCCCAGATTATGGGAGGTCGTGCTCGCCGTTGCTCGATTCTGAAAGTAGATATGGTCATAATCATACCAACCGCTGTCCTCTTCTAAGACCTCCAGATCTTCATTGGAGTCGATGCGGAATCGGTGAATCTCACCGGACCATTCGGCGTGGGCTCCTACGGGAATGACCAGGGTGTGAAATTCACTGTCCCCTGCGGCCTGGAACTCCACTTTTTGACGCTCATTAAACTCTTCGCCTTCTCGCGCCCAGTACAGCGCTTTGGTGTGATCCCCATCGTGGGAACGAACCCGAAGCACGAGCTCGTCGTAGCTATCGGCGTCGATCCTGGTCCACACCGGTGAGACGATACGTGCATCGAGGCCGGTGACTCGTTGCGCCAATAGATCGTGACTGGTGTTGATCGCCAGGCGATCGTGAGGTCCGGCACCGGTCCATCCTTCCAGATCATCGGTCTGGCCGGCCTGAAATTGCCACTCTCCCCGACTGAGCACATCCACTCGTCCAGTGTCGCGGAGACGATATCCCAGGACATTCGTCGAGGGGTCGCCACCATAGGAGCTCTGGGCGTACACGCCATCGATATTTTTGACCCAGCCTCGAACTCCCCTGAAATCAGCGAAGCCAATATTATATTGTGTCGTCTGCAATTGAATCCGGACCCGCTTGGTTTCATTGGGCGAGAAGGCGTGCATGACCAGGGTGCCGGAGGTGCCCATGTCGGTATGGGCGGGATTCTCCGGGGCTTCATGGGCGCTGTTTACCTGCCAGTCTTTCTGATTGTAGTGAGGGTGATCGGTATCGATTCGGTAGCTGGTCGCTTCCACTCCATAGCCGTCGAAAGCGTAGGAAACTTCCACGCCTCGAATCGCTTCATCGGAGCGGTTGGTCACAAAGATATCAGCGGTGAACTGCTCATTTTTAAATGCGTCGGGCACAGTCTCACTGGTTCCCTGCTGATAGAAGTCATCAAGGCCACTGATCTTGATCTGAAAGTCGACGTCATAATCGGGCTCCGGTTCGGGCTCCGGGGCTCCGATGCCTCCTGCCCGACTGAGAATCTCGTCCAATTGGGCCAATCCCTGATTTCCGGGACAACTGGTGGAAGCCCCGGCGTGCTCCCGATGGCCTTTTACGGCGGTCCGATTCATCGCCACACCGTGAGTATCGTGGACCCAACGCACCATTGTAGCCACCCCGTCCAGCTGAATGCTCGGAGGAGTGGAGGAAGTATAATTTCCGATCATGCTGATTCCCACATTGCCGGAGTTCTGTCCGCCCACATGAGCGCCGGGGCGATTCGATCGGGATCGGCCTTGCAAGATCTCTCCGGACTGGGCCACCACGAAGTGATATCCGATGTCGCACCAGCCGTTATTATTCATGTGGTAATTCTGCATTCCCCGCATCGTCGCGTAGAGATTTCCGTCGCTGCTGGGAGAAGCGGTGTGATGAATCGCCATTCGATAGGGATTGACCACATTTCCGCAAATCTTGCCGGGGTTCGTAGCATTCCACTGACTGCGCGTGGTCACCATGCTCGTCGGCGCCACCGCCTGCTGGACGGTGCGCACGTCTTCTTCTCGCTGACCGGGCTCCCGGACCTCGTCGAACTCGGGCTGCTCACCTTCGACCAACTCCGCTCGAGCGATGACTTCCGGGAAAAACTCCATCTGAGCGAAAGTGATCTGATCGCCACCGGAGAGTTCAATGACCGTGGTCGGCTCATCAACGAGGATCAACCCGTTATGCAAGGTGCCTTCACTCCAGTAGACATTGACCGGCTCCCAATTCGTCCAGCTTCCGTCCTTCAATTGGGCACGAAAAGCCAATTCCTCTACCGATTCGGCCTGCAATCTCAGGCCGACCTGCTTAAAGGCATCGGGATATTCGAATTGTCCGATTCCCTCTTCATCGAAATAGCGCTGAGCCCCGGCGGCATCAAAGATCGTGATCTCGTGCATCGCCCGGTGATCGGCGTGAGGTCCGTCCACAGAATCCCGATATTGTTGGTATAGCCCGTCGACCTCAACACCATCTGCCGACAGATCGACGCCCTGCGCCTCGGTCCCTTGATCGCCACAGGCCCATAAGCCCGTCGCCATCAAAACCGTCAACAAGACCGACAGAATTCGTGGATGGAAAACTCTATTCTTTGTATTTTTCACAATTTACCTTTCAACGAAGCAGAAAACCAAAAGAAAACCAGAAATAACGTTGGTCGGGGTCTCGATTTACTGCTTAGCATTTCAATTACTATGCCATCATTGAAAAAATTATCTTAGATCATCGATCAGACCGTGTATAAAAGGTGATCGCCGATCTAGGTCCGACTCGACAGATGTAGGACAACGACCTACTTCAGGGGCCAGTCCACCACATAGTGTGACAGGTCGGCACACTCGATGAGTCTGCTGCGATTGATTCTCAGCGGCGAAATCGCTATCACCTGCTAGCCCGGCTTATTACGTTGCTTTCTTTCTGAGAATTTGTCCATGAAATCTACATCCCGCGCTACGAATCGGATCCTCGACCACATTACCATATCTTTTTTGATTCTACTGGTCTCCGCGGCTTCGATGGCCTGCGGAAATAATGGAACCTCGACCTCCAATCAGAATGAAAACGGCGATGATGGAGTCGAAATCGAGATCACCTATCCCGAAGCTGATTCCTTCGAGAATCGCTCCCGGTTTCGGGTCCGAGGTACCGCCGAGGGCACTTCAACCGTTGAAGTAAACGGGGAAACCGCCTCGGTCTCCGGCGGTCAATGGGAAGTCCTGCTCGATTTTAATGACGGCCCCGCCACAGTCACCGCAGAAGCTGCCGACACATCGGTGTCGGTAGACTTCTTCGTGGATACTGTCCTGCCCGAATTGGTCATCGAAACTCCCGATCGAGGGGCCGTGGTGGATGCCGCAGACGACGACATCGTGATCATCAAGGGCCAGGCCACAGACGAAGGCTCCGGGCTGTTGGCAATCCTCATCGACGGCTCGATTATCGATGATGAAGATGGAGCGTTTGAGGTGGAGCGACCTCTGCGAGAGGGGATCAACGTATTTACCGTCGTGGCCCGAGACCGTGCGCATAATGAGACCACCGAAGTCCGCGCCGTTCTCCACGGCCCCCTGGCTGACCCCTCGGAGGCCATCGACCAGGCCGTCACCATGGATATTACCCCCGGAGGGATCGCCGATCTGGCCGAGGTTATCGAGGCCTACGCCACCCCCGAACAGATCATGGGATTTATGGAAGGCGGGTTTGGAGACTCCGACCTGACGGTCACCGAGATCGACTGGGACGAGCTCACTTTCGAGATCGTCCCCCGCGACGGCTACCTGGATATCGAAGTCTATATCACCGAGCTCCACGTCGAAGGCGACTATCAGGTCGACGATGCCAACCCGGACAGCGGCTATATCCACATCACCGAGATGACCGTTCGCCTCCACCTGGAGGTCTACGTCGACGATGACGGTGAACTCGCCGTCGCGGTCCCCCAGGACAGCGCCGAGGTCGATCTGGAGACCAGCGATATCGACAGCGATCTGCCCTTTGATAACAACACACTTCGAGCCCTGATCCGGGGGGGCATCGTGTTCACCTTTACCGATTTCGTCACCGATCTGATCACGGAGAACCTCTATGATTCCGGGATTCTCACCCAGGAGTTCGAATTTCTCGATCGGGTCATCGAGATCCGGTTGATTCTGGAAGAAGTCCTGATCTCAACCAATGGGGTTCGAGTTAATCTGGGGATTGAATTTCCCGCCGATCCCCACCCGGAGGTCCAACTTTTACCGGGAGCCCTCCACCGAGCGACCAGCTCCAGTACGGGCAGCTCATTGACCAGCCCTTTCCGCCTGCACAGTACCCGAACCGCCCTGGACCGCGTGCTCCACTCCGTCTGGCAGGCCGGACTCTTTCATCAGACCATCGGCGGCGACGACCTCGACGGGATCCGACTCCCCTTCGATCTGACCGCCGACGGGCTGGCCAGCCTCCTGGACCAGCGAATCCGAGACATTCACGACACCGACACTCCCGTGGAGTTGCGCTTTCGACCGCTACTCCCGCCTGTTATGGAGTTCGACGACAACGATGAAATCCTGGTCGACATCGCTGACTTTCTGATCGATTTCTATCTCCGGCCCGAAGGCGAGGACTCCACCCATATTCTCTCGGTCGCCCTTTATCTGACGGTAGAAGTAGAGATCGTGCTCGACGAACACGAAGTTCGGTTCAATATTGACGTCGACGCCGACGGCGATATCGCAGAGGAGCCCATCTTTACCTTTGACCGCGATCGCACCGTCAACCTTATCACCGATCTCATCGAGGTCATTCCCCAGTTGGCCGCCGGCAATTTGAGCATCGACGGACAGGCCAATTTCGAATGGGCCTCCATCGGCGACCTTCTCCTCGAGATCAACGGAGAGAGCCGCGATCGCATCACCGCCGGCCTCACGATCAGTCCGGCCACCGACTTCATCGAAGACGATGAGGTCGATCCCTCCGACGACGATTAACCCCTTTCTCCACCGGAAACGACCTTTATGGCAGTATTTGATTTCTTCGCGACCGTCCCTCGACATATGGAACTTCTCCTGGCCGAGGAGCTCCAACAATTGGGCGCCCGCGACGTGCAGCACACCGTCGCCGGCGTCGCCTTTACCGGCCCTCTTGAGGTCGGCTACCGCGCTGTGCTGTGGTCGCGCCTGGCCAATACCGTGCTCGTTCAGCTCAAGAGCTTCCCCGCCGCCACTCCCGAGGAGCTCTACGACGGAGCGCGTCAAATTCCCTGGGACAAGCACCTCGGCATCGACTCGACCTTTGCGGTGACCTTCACCACCATTCGCTCCGAGATCACCCACACCAAATACGGAGCCTTAAAGGTCAAAGACGCCGTGGTCGACCAATTCCGGGAGGCCTTTAACAAGCGGCCCTCCATCGAGCTCAACCAGCCCGACGTGCGGATCAACTGCCATGTCGATAAAGACGAAGCCACCCTCAGCATCGATCTGGCCGGAGACAGCCTTCATCGACGCTCCTATCGCCAGAGCTCTGGGAAAGCACCGCTAAAAGAAAACGTCGCCGCCGCCCTCCTGCTTCGCGCGAAGTGGCCCCGGATGGCGGCCGAGAAAAAGCCCATCGTCGACCCCATGTGTGGATCGGGTACCATTTTGATCGAAGCTGCCCTGATGGCCGCCGACCACGCCCCCGGACTTCTTCGAGATTATTTCGGTTTTCAGGGCTGGCGACAGCATAATCAAAGTGTCTGGCAAAAACTCATCGACGAGGCCGAAAAGCGCCGGCTGGCTGGCATTAAAAACCTCGGCACCTACCGAGGATCGGATATCAATAAGAGTGTCATCCGAGATGCCCAGAAAAACGTAGAAGCCGCAGGTCTCCAGGACTTCATTCATCTCGATCGACAGTCCATCGCCGAGATCACGCCCCCCTCCAAGACTACTCCTCCCGGCCTGGTCGTCACCAACGCTCCCTACGGCGAACGCCTCGGAGACGATGAGGAGGCCGTA